>CACYXH010000038.1 GCA_902778245.1 uncultured Lachnospiraceae bacterium
CCCTTATTGCCATTCTTGATTGTATTGGCATATTGCTTTATTTTTACCATATATCATCGCAATTCCTGATTGATTAACACATTTTATTTTGAAATAACAAAGATCCAGTGAAATCATATCTTACACTTCCGCCACAACACGGCATGGCAATCCTGTCATTTCCGCATAATTCATCGGATAGGTGTTGATAACGCAGCGACCTATGCCGTTACGCACCCCGGCACAGTCCACTCCGATAATGGAAGCATTTTTTTCAAGCAACGCATCGATCAGCATATATAGCCTCCCTCTCTTTTTTATTTTGTACGATTATCATACACTTCGTCAACGTCTTAATTTCATGCATCAGTTTGGTTGAAGCATATGGTCTTAAGGATTGAGAACTCCTATCATTTAACTTTCAAAGGTCTTTGCCACATTTGTCAGCAGATCCCTGATCGGCAGATGCTGCGGACAGACCTTTTCACATTTTCCGCACTTGATACAGTCGGATGCTTTCCCGTGGCCATTTCCGGTAATGACGTTACTATAGTAATAACCTGTATTCCAGTTATGGAACGCTTCATGTGCATTCAGAGAAGCAAACATATCCGGTATGCGGATACCTTTGGGACATTCATTTTCATCAATGCAGTAGCGGCACGAAGTACAGGGAATCAGATTCTGGCTCTTAAAAATGCCGCAGACCTGCCGCATCGCATCCATTTCTTTTTTCGAGAGCGGCTTAAAATCCTGCATTGCGCTGATGTTATCCTGCATCTGAGCCATATTGCTCATCCCGGAAAGCACCATTGCCATATTCGGAAAGCTCGCCGCATAGCGGATCGCGTAGCTTGCATTACTGCCGCCGTTCAGATCCCGTAAGATTTGATCCGCTTCCTTTGGAAGATGAACAAGGCTGCCCCCCTTGACCGGCTCCATGACGACAACCGGTTTTCCATGCTTCTCACACACTTCGTAAACCTTGCGGGCTTCTACGGAGGCGTCCTCATAGTCCACATAATTGAACTGGATCTGTACGATCTCCACTTCCGGATGCTCTGTCAGGATCATATCCAGCACCTTTGCTTTGTCGTGAAATGAGATGCCGAAGTGCCTGATCAGGTCTTCTTCCTTAAAGCGGTACGCTGTTTCGTATGCCTTGCACCTCTTGAATTTTTCGTAATTGTTTTTATCCTGCGCATGCATCAGGTAAAAATCAAAATAGTCGACCTGACACCATCCAAGCTGCTGTTCAATAAACGGCCGGATATCCTCCTGTGAGCGAAAGTACGGCTCCGTCAACTTGTTTGTCAGAAAGAACTTTCCGCGGTCATATCTCTTTGATACGCAGTCGCCGATTGCCGTCTCTGACTGCCCGCCGATATATCCGTGCGCCGTGTCAAAATAATTAAACCCCGCATCAATAAAGGCGTCCGCCATCCGGCAAAATTCATCGTAATCAACTTTCCCTTCTTTCATTGGAAGGCGCATACAACCGAAGCCAAAATTCCCGTGAATCTCCTGAAAAAACTTACTTTCCTGCATCTTCTCTCCTCCTTACATCGCAGTTTCGCTTTTTATATTGCCATTTTTCAAAATATACGATGGATGATATAGCCCTGTCGGTTCGTAATATTCATCCCCTGTATATTGAAATCCAAGTTTCTCCAATACCCACTTGGAGGCTGTATTTTTCGGATTATGACCGGCAAAAAGTCTGTCCGCCTTTCTCTCTTCGAAGGCATACCGGATCATCGCTTTCCCAGTATAGCTCTCCTGATTCTTGCTGCAAGAATCGGCACTGCAAATGTCAAGGTCTAAATCTTCGTCCCAAGTCCCAAGAACCTGCAGTTGTCATTTAAAATCAAAGAACGTCATCTGCCGGTATTTCTCCGGCAGTTTGCTGGTATAGCAAAAGCAATCTTCCGGTGTGTGAAGAATACCCCGCATCTCACATTCCTCATGAAATATCCGCATCAGTTCATCGCTGTTTTCGCTGACGACCTCATAGCTGTCTTTGTATTTTTCCCTATATGTTTGAGACAGTCCCGGAAAGTATCTGTCCAGCGCCTTATAGTAATATTCCCGGTCTCCGCTTCTTAGTGTCATGCCGACATGAAAGCAGATAATTCCCTTTACACCCGCGTCAAAACAGTACTCCAGCAGGGTTTTCATATTTTCTTTCGTATCGGTGATATAAGGCAGAAGCGGGGTCATCCACACAACGGTCGGCACGCCCTGCCCCTGAAATTCTTTCAGTACTTCATACCGACGCCTGGTACTGCAAACATTCGGTTCGAGTTTTCGGCTTAAATCTTCATCCGCTATCGTAAGGGACATCTGGACGACTGCCTTGGTCTTCTTATTAATACTGCAGAACAAATCCATATCCCGCAGAACGAGATCCGACTTTGTGATCACGGTCGCGCCAAAATCATACTGATCGATCAGTTCTAAACATCTGCGTGTCAATTTAAGTTCTTTTTCACAAGGCTGATAGGGATCGCACATGGAGCCGGAACTGATCATAATTTTCTTTCTCTTGTTTTTTAATATCTGCTCCAGAATTTCCGGTACGTTTTGTTTCACCTCAATATCTTCAAAGAGATGCTTGAACTGGTAGCAGTCGCTCCTTGAATCGCAGTATACACAGCCGTGGGAGCAACCGCGATAAATGTTCATACCGTTCCATCTGGTCAGCAGAGATTTTGCCTCTACTAAATGCATTTTCTTACCATTTCTTTTCAATCACTCCCATAATCAGATTGCCGCAATAACTGCACACATAGTTTTCATCCACTGCGCCGACAATAGAAGCGCCGCAAGACGGACACTGATCCTTGACGATCCGCTTCGCAAGAGCTGCCATCAGTTCCCCGTCGTGCGCCTCCAGCGTACAGTGAATAAGGTAACCGCGGCGGATAGTGCTTCTGACCAGTCTCAATTTCTTCTTTTTATCTGATGTCCTGCCGATGGCGGGCAGCTTCTCAGCTTTCACGAACGGTATTTGACATTTGGCGAAAAACTCCGCGCAGGTATCCGCAGCGTAGACATTGACCATTTTCCTTGCCCGCAAGAGCGCCAGCGGCGCGAGTATCAGGAAAACGATCCCGCTGTAGACTACGTCATCCAGAATATCCGCTTTGATCAGGTCAAAAGAATACAGATGGTTTTCCGGCGAAAGCAAGACCTGCTTCTGATATTCCTGGTCGAAGTAACGCGAGAGATCACTCAATGTCATCATTAGCATGACAATCGCCGCAAATGCACCCAACGCAAAAAGGATGCCAAACAAAACTTTTTTGGTCTTGAGTCGTTTGGCCGTATAGTAAGCCGGTTTTTTTACGCCTGCTTCAAACTCATTGGAGATACTGTAAAAGCGGTCTTCTGTCAAGACCTTGGCAAACAGATCCGTGCTGCCGCAGTAAGGGCATATGCCTGTAAAAAATATCCTCTTTTCGATGTGGGCGCCACAGTTTTTGCATTCGCAGAGAGACGTTTTACTGTAAAGCTCCACAAGTTCCTTACCGCCCTCCTCTTTTTGTTCATAATTTTTCATATACAGCCTGCGAAAAAGCCGCAGCTGCCTTCCGATTTTTTTTACCTTTTTTCCGGTGACCTCCGCCAAATCGCGATATGTGATATATCCGCTAATGTCTCCCTCAAAATAACTGGAATAAAAAGTTGCGCTGCCGATGCATTTTTGGGAAATTGCCGCTGCGATCAGCAGGATCACGCCGATAACGGTACCCCTTATAGAAGTCGCCATAGACACTGCGTGCAGCGCGGTATCCGGGTCATTCCTGTAATACACAAACTCTGAAACAATATAAGAGCCGAAAAGCAGAATGCAAAGTACTCCAGTTATTGTAAAAATGATATTCTTTATCCCCAATAATTTAATTGTTTTTTCTTTTAAATACACGGTGCTTCCTTTCCCCGGTCATGATATTTTCCTCCTGCTGTTCCAGTGCCGCAAAATGTCCGCCTCTTATATATTCTTTACCGTAAAGATCCTCACGATCATGACGACGGACACCAAGCCAATGATATACAGGGAAAGCGGCGGATACACGAATGCAAGAACCATGCACAGCAGATATCCCCCGTACATGAACACCCGGTCAAAAAGCCTTGTGGAACTGTCTTTTTCCGCTTCCGGATTATCCTTGAGGATCTGACGGTCAAGCAGATGGAATGCACCGCTCCACAGAAGCAGGTTTAACGGATACAGGAATTCCGGCAGGCTTGCGTCCGATGCCGATCCGACCCAGCCGGTCGTAAATGGAACCAGTGTCAAGAAGAATATCCACAGCCCGTTGATAAGATAAGTCCTTGGTGTGATGATCTCTGCTTTCTTGAATAGGTTATGATGAGAGTACCAGACCACATAGATCATCACAAAACTGATGACGTATGCCAAAAATGTCGGCCACTCTTCCATAAAGCCATGCCAGTTGTTTGTAATCGGAGTATGCAGTTCCAACACCATGATCGTCGCGGCAATCGCAACGATGGCATCCGTGAACGCCTCTAATCTTCCTTTATTCAATAGTTCCTACCTCCTCCATAATCAACTCCTCTACCGGCCTCGGATACCGCCACGCATAGACCGGAGCAAGAAAGATATGCGGCTTCTCCGATTCCATCGTGAGTATCTTTCCCGTTTCGCTGAAATAATAGATCATTGGTTCATCCTCCCTCAGTTGATGTAGTGTATTCTGTTCTCGTCAAACGCTGCATTTTTGCACTGCGCTATCATTTCCGACCGCTATCCTATTTCCGTCAGCAAGCACAAATGATTGTTCATATGACACCCCCAACACATCAGCAATCTGAATCATCTCATCAAGAGTAAGCGTGTCCCTGTTCATTTTCTTGGCAAAATTCTGCGGTGTCTGTCCTAATCTGCGGGCAAGCTCTGACATCGCAACCTTCTCCCTCTTGCATAATTCCCTTACCATATCGGATGACTTCATTACTACCTCCTCATCCTTCAGTTGCCCTCAATTTACGTAATTTAAATCATAAACCATTTGGTTGATTTTAGCAATATATATTTCTTCTTTTCAGCAAAAGTTGTACTCTCCCTTACAGAGGCCACAGCACAAATCTGAAACCCAAATTTTAACCCTATAACAAAAAAGACCCTGTGGACACTCTGCAAAAGGGAATGCCCACAGGTACAAATAGTCTTATTGAAATGTCTCGGTTTTATGCGGTCAATGCTGCTTTCTTACGAATATCTCCGGCAACATCCGCAACGGTTATGCCCCGCATTTCGTTTTCCATCGACTCCTGTATTTGAAGAAGTCTTAAATCCATCGCCGCATGTATATTCCGTCCAACGGGACAGTCAGTATTCGGGTTTTCGTGAAAATGAAACAGTCCGGTCTCGTCAACACACTCCACCGCTTTATAGATATCATAAAATGTAATCTCTTCGAGCGGTCTGGTAAGCCGGATACCGCTTTTTCCCTGACTGATATCGATAATTCCTGCATCTTTCAGTTTGGACATTACTGTGCGGATAATGACCGGATTGGCACCAACGCTTCCCGCAAGGAAATTACTGGTCACAGTCTCATCATCCTTAAAATACTCGATGCAGGTAACAATATGGACCGCTATGGTAAATCTGCTTGTAATCTGCATAATACATTCCTCCTGTCACTTATAATTTATCATGTAACATAAAAGTTGTCAACGCAGTAATTACAAGCACACAGTCCTATCACTCTCTCACAACACTGATTCTCTGCTGGATGTGATCTCCTTTTTCAATCTCATCAACCATAGCGATGGCATAATCCGCATAGCTGATAATGCTTTCTCCCTTGGAGTTTAAGGTCAGTTCTTCTCCGGCGAGAATGTACTTTCCGCTTCTTTCGCCATCAGCCTGGAAATCTCCCGCAGGGCTGATAAATGTCCACTTCACATCATTTCTTTGGCGCAGCTTGGCTAGCTCCTCTCCCTGTGCCTTTGCCAGAGGAAGAAACATGGCAGGAAAATCCTCACCATCGCTGACAACCGCCGTATGCTCTGGATTTACATACAGACTGCCCGCACCGCCAACAATCAGAAGCCGGGTGTCGGAACCAGAGAGGATGTTGCAGAGATGCTGCGATGTCTTCACATGACCATCCAGCTTATCCTCTTCCCATGCGCCAAAAGCATCCACAACGGCATCAAATCCTTTCAGATCTTCCGCCGTCAGATCCATGATATCCTTCTGTTCAAAATCCGATGCCACCGTTTTGTTTTCGCCTCTTACAAAGGCTTTCACCTCATTGCCTCTGTCCAGGGCCTCTTTGACTACCAATTTCCCAACACGACCGTTTGCTGCTACTACTGCAATTTTCATGATGATAACCTCCGTATAATTTTTAATTTTCAGCAGTTCTTTGTCAACCGCGCTTGTAATATATCATATTACAAGCAACTTGTCAACTGTTTTATTACATGTTTTTCTACTGTGCTGGTCACTGCCATAAGTGGCAAAACGGTCAACAGTTGTCTTAAGCTGCGCCGTCAATTTGTCTGGCGCATCATGCAGCGTCCGCAGTCCTTCCATGCCTGTATATGATCATGGATAAGACAAATACATAGAGTACGCTGATTGCAATGTTTAACATCATCCTTGTTCTGAATACCATCATCAGAGCAAGGAAGCTGATACCGAAGATGACAAGGAACCGGAAGAATCTGACGTTAAACATACATTTCTTCTTAGCATATATCCCCGTCAAAAACAAGAAAACAAAATATAGGATGAAGGAGCAGGTTATAAAGAGCGTCTTTGGAAGCAGCGCCACCTCTTCCTCCCGCATAAATTCCAAGGCAACCGAGATATTGTTCAGGGCGAAAATAAGAAACACATGGATCATCATATAGCCCGTTCCGTTTGTAGTCAGCTCCCTGTCAATGATGCGGTTATAAAAAATCTCATAGCCAAGGAACAGTCCTACAACAATCAAAAATGCCATCCCTGAGAAATACAATGACCTTGCAGTAATAGCCCCATCAAAATATCCGGTAATGGAGATGATCATCTCGCCAAATGTAAATACCACATACAGCATTGCCCGTTCGCTTAAATGTCCGAAATCTACTGGCACCATAGCATTTATCTTTCCGGATAATGCTGTCGCGATCATTCCAAACAAAATCGGAACATAAGCAATCGATATGCCCGCAAAATGATAAACAAGCATATGCACAGATACAAGAACCGCTTCGCCAAGAATGATCTCCGCTTTGCGCTTTAGCTGTTCAAGCACCCACGGTGCGTTCTTATGATTTCTCATTTCTATCAAGTGCTGCGCACCAATATTTACCAGGATCAAAAACCACGCAACACAGAACTGATAAAAGGAAGCCTGCCACCCGGTGCTGATCCCATCGGCCATATGGTAAAGCAGGTACATATTGATGAACAGGAAAACATGATCCCTTACGCCGTTTCGGCCATACAGATTGATATAAAATGTCGAGAAATTCCAAATCTGTATCACGGCAAGGGTGCAGAGAACATAAGCCAGGAACACCTCCGCTGGTACAAATCCACCCTCAATATAATGCAGGAGCGAATTGTTCCTGCCGATCAGATATACAAAAATCAGATCGTATATCAGTTCCAGATATTCGACCTTTTTCTCATGAACTTCAAGCATATAATTTCCCTTTCTTACTCAGTGATTATTCAATGATCTTCCTTCTTCACATAGGGTTACTCTATATCATACCCCAGCGCCTCCATCACCTGCCACGGAATGAACTTTCCACTGTTCTTAAGCGCATTTTCTGCCGCCCTCTGCAGACTGCCGATTATCTTAATCCGAAGCGAACAGCTCTATTCAAGGTACTTGGCAAGATGTGGCGAGATGGCATCTTATCCGTTGAGAAAAAACATTTCACGATACATATATGATCCCATCAATGCTGGCCCCGCATTGTTTTACTTAGCATTCCGATCCCCGCCAGAATGGTCACAGGAAACACCACTGCCGTAAACAGACCATATTTAAGATTATCCCGGAAAACATTAGCGACCACTCCAACCAGCGTTGGTCCGCCCGCACACCCCACATCCCCCGCCAGCGCCATGAACGCATACATGGCTGTTCCTGCCGTGGGCAGATTTACAGCCGCGATACTAAACGTTCCCGGCCAAAAAATCCCAACGGAAAATCCGCAAACAGCACATCCTACTAGACCGGCAACAGAGCTGTGGGATAATGCAGCCGTCAGATACGATGCGATACATAATACTCCGCATATCACCATTGTCTTCTTAAGCGGCAGCCTATCGCTTAACCTCCCATACATTGCCCTTGCAGTTCCCATAAGGAACGCAAATGTACACGGTCCTGCAAGATCTCCAACAGTCTTAGAAACATGAAGTGCAGATTCCGCAAAAGCCGACGCCCACTGGCTCATTGCCTGCTCGGATGCGCCTGCACATATCATAATGATCACAAGTATCCAGAATACCTTCTCCTTAAGCAGTTTTCTAATTGACATCGGCTTACTATCCTGCGTAATGGAATAGATTGGCACAAACGCAAAATAGAAACTGTTCACAACGGGGATGATCGCCCAAAGAACCGCAAGATAGCACCATCGTTCAATCCCTAACACCGAAAAGAACAGTGTGGAGATCAGCACAACGCCGACATGCCCCCAGCAGTAAAAGGAATGGAGAAGGCTCATCGCTGACTCCTTCTTTTCCGTAGGGCACGCCTCAACAATGGGACTGATCATCACTTCAATAAGTCCTCCTCCGACGGCATAGATAATGACAGACACAAGTATTCCTGTATACGGATTCGTCAGCACATTAGGCAATACTGCCAGACTTATCAACCCCGCTGCGGAAAATATATGAGCTAAAACAACGGACAGCCGGTAGCCGATAGCATCTATCAGTTTTGCGGATATGAGATCTACAATCAACTGTGTCGCGAAATTGATCGTTGTGATCCATGCGATTTTCTCTAATGAAAGTCCAAACCGGCTTGAAAATGTAATAAACAACAATGGGGCAAAATTATTGACGACCGCCTGTGTGATGTATCCGATATAGCTTGCATATATAGTATGGTTATAATTCTCCCTGATTCCCATGAAATTGTTTCCTCTCACTTGTTTTCTTCTCTTCGCCACTTCCCGCAATGAGTCTTCCGTTCCGCTTGCCATATTCATCATACAGGGTAATTTGCTCATTGTGCTCTCCCTTACAGTGTTTTGTATGCCTCATCATCCACAGGCTCGCACCATTCGGTTTTTCCGTTTTCACCCGGATGCAGTTTCCTTGCTGCTTTTCCCTCTTCCTGGTACTATACCTCTCCGGCTGTGCAGATGAGAATCTGTCCACCACCCTTGTCCGCATGATGCACATGCCAATGATTCCTTGTTCCGGGGTCAAACGTCACGTTGGCAAGGAACAGCGGCGCTTTACCAAACTCCGTCAACGGATTGAGATAACTGTTTCCATCAAAATACTGAGCGAATGCATCATTCGGATTTCCCAATCCAAAGCTGTTTGCCTTGTCAAATTCTGCCTTGTCTGAATACTTCATTTTGCCATGTTTCCTACTCTGCCGATACCGTTAGCGTTACACGCTCAGGCATCTCTTTTACTAAGTCCAGATCATCTTTCACTATCTTCCCGATGATCATCATATTCCTATATTCTCCGGATTTTTCTTCTCCGTCATACAGCAGAGCAAACCATCCGCCTCCAAGACTGATATCGCCATTCTGCCATCCTGTCTGTGTCTCCAGCGGATCATACAGGCCACTTGCCGCGCTGCAGCAATAGTTCATCCCGGAATCATATCCGCTACAGGTAATGGGCAGTCTCTTCTCAAAATCCCTTGCGGCTAATGTATCATTCAACGTTGCCCGGAGTCTTACCTTTCCATCCGTGATTATGACATTCCTCATGGGTTTCATTCCTCGTCCGCATATACCTGCTTTGCAATATTAAACACGGCCCACGCATGAGGCCATCCGCTGTAGAACGCCGTGTGAGTAATGACCGCAGCCATCTCTTTCCTGGAAACCCCATGATTCTTCGCATTCATAATATGAAACTTAATAGCGCTGTCCGTAACTCCCTGTGACATCAGCGCCACCACGGTGATAATGCTCCTCGTCTTCAGATCGATATCCTCATTATTCCAGTTCTCTCCAAAAAGAATATCGTCGTTATAGTGCGCGAACTCCGGAGCGAAATCTCCAAGTGCATTCCTTCCTGCCGTCTGTATGATCTTTTTTTCCATGTCTGTCTCCTATATAAAAAAATCCACGTGTTGATTTTTCGCTTTATGGACAGTATAATGGAACTTGATAAAAAATTCTATCTCCACATTCCTATCCGTGGCGATTACGCCACACATTTTGAAATGTGGATATTGGAAGGAGTGCCCATGCCAATAGAAAGAAAAACAGATCTCCGTGTCCTTAAGACCAAAAATGCTATCAAAGAAACATTCGAAGAAATGGTCTGCGAAATGGATGCTTCTGACATTACCATCAAAGAACTGGCCGACAGAGCCATGATTCACAGGAAGACTTTCTATCTCCACTACACCTGTATCGAAGCACTATATGAAGATATGCTGGCTGAACTGGCTGAGAGTTACTACGAAGCGATAGATCAGATACCTGCGGATGCTCCATTCACTGAATCAAACCGCGTCTTCTTCACATTTATGGCAGCCCAGGAGCCTTACATGGAGAAGATTGTGTACTCCGCAAGCTACCGTGAATTTGCCGACAAATTCTTTATGTCCATGCTCCGCCACAATCGCAGCAGGTACAATCCATATGCGAAATTCACACCGGAAGAGCAGAATATCATCAACACATTTTTAGGCGTATCCAGCTGTAACATCTATCGTCAGTGGATCGCTGATAATAAAAAGATTCCTCTGGATTCCTTGATTGAATTGTCCGGCCAGTTATTCATGAACGGAGTATCCTCCATCCTCTGAACGCAGAAAAGGCAGCTACCGTATAAGTGACCGCCTTCTGTAATTCATATCTCCGAATCAAACCGCCAGTGAATATCCAGCCTGTTATCCTCAAATACCTCTACACATTCCACAAAAGTATCCAGAATCTCCTGTGTCAGTTCTGTGGCTTCAAGCACCGCCTCCGGTTGTCAGGAGTGTTTTTTCTCCGTTCCTTTGCATCCACATATGCCTGCGCCTTCTGCTGAATTGCAGTAAGGACCGCTTCATACCAAATATTTCCCTGACAATAGCAGCCTCATCATCTTTTATCTCAAGCCTGTGTTTATCATCAGATGACTTCTGGTATCCAAACAAGGCATATGTATGCTTGAGGCACTGTATTTCCTATCGCCTCGATAATAAGAGAAAATGATTGTGGTAAACAATGCCGCAAAAGCCAGCATTTCTAACATGATGACCGTTATGCTCATATCCGTTTTCCTCATCTTTCTCTGTGTGTATACCGTCTGTAAAGAAGCCCTGCAAACACGCTACAAAGTATTCCGCCTACCAGCATAAACCATACATAGAGCATTTCATGGTTTCCCAACACCGCGCCGAAAAGCAAAAAGACTACCGCAAACACTGTTCCCATAATGCCGCCCAGCGTCAATGCGCCAAAGCCTCTGATGAGACGGATTCGTGGCAGAATCCTATCCAGCTTGTGGATGCGCTCGTTAATCAGTTCAACTATCCCAACAGCCATAAAAAATGCGGGAATGATCGAAACGACCATAAGCTGAAACATAATCTGCGATCCCATAAAAGCAGGCTTTTTGGCAAAGGCAATGATCAGACCAGCAAAATATAAAATCCAACCGACATTTCCCGGTAAGTCACAAGCGATCCATCTGGCGTCGGAGATATCGCTTTCATATAACACATCTCGATCGGGAATCCCCGGTATACAGCGATTTACCTTGCGGCAATAGGACTCATACTCGCTCCCATACCGTTCAATCAGCCATTTTTCTTCCGTATTCTTCATCAATACGGTCATAAAAAACCAATACAGGAAGGGAAGGATAAACGTTAGCACATTTCCGTTGATGAGAAGCAATCCTGAAAAAAGGAACATACATGCCGTATAGATTGGATTCCTGACCATAGTATAAATACCTCCGGTCACCAGCCGGTTCTCTATGATGCCTTTATCTACCTTATCCAAGAGCACTGCTTTTACCCACATGGCGACTCCGGAAACAACAAGCGCCATCCCAGAAATGATGAATAAAAGTCTTCCCCATTCCGGATGGACATAAGGCAAAATCCCCCGCCTGTCAAGCAATATTGCAAGCGCGGTGAGGACAGCAATGGTATATACATAAAGCGGTCCAACCCCGTACTTTGGCAGATGTCCACTGCTTTTTTCATACTTGAATTCGCTCTGCTTCTTCTTTGCCTTCTCTTCCCTGTTCAAAACAACCACCTCTGTTTCCTATGTTAGCCGTAGCTAATCATTACTCCAAAAATATACCGCATACACGGTATTTAAGTTCAATCATCCACCGTCTCAGATTCGTCCAGATGTTCCACGATATTCTCAAAATCACACCCAAGCACACGGCATATCCGATCCAGTATAGCCAGGTTCACCGGTTCATCCCGACGTATCTTCGTCATGGTGTTCGGAGCTACCTCTGCAGCTCTTTGCAGTTCTACATGATTCATTTTCCGATCTATCAGCATTTTCCATAGTTTATTATAGGATACTGCCATCTGACTCCTCTCTTTCCGCTCTTCTTTGTGTTAGGCTTTCTAACTATAATACCATACACAGCCTCAAATATCAATGGATTATCACATTTTTTGCGATATCCACTATTGCTAATAGTATATTATATCAAACCTTTTCGTGTATAACAGGAATTTTTACAATCATAGCAACCAGCTATAGATTAATAAAACGACAAGCTTCCTACTACACGGCTTTTTTCTGCCGTCGTATGGCAGTTTGCGGCATAAAACAAAAGAGCCGGTGAATTTTGTGATTGCTCACAGGTTCATCGACTCTACAACTATGCATCTGGCTCTTTGATGATTTCTGGAGAAAAGATTTATAATCGTTTTATTTCAAGTCCTCACCCTGGAACACAATGATGCCCCCTAAGGTCATAACAGCCATGATAGCAAGATCATATATGATGAATCGATCCGTGTGTCCGATTACTTGTTGGCTTTCCAACTGCATGATTTGAGAGCTGGGAAGTACATCATTCAAGAACACAAACAATGAGCGCTTCAGCCCGTCAACATAGTAGGAATTTCGGACTAATTCCAAGGAAACGCTGTCCGTGACATACTCTGGCTGAAGCAACTCTTGAAAGATAATTAAGCTCAATAGAGAAACGGAAAAAACAAAAAGCAATGACACAATGGCACTTGTGCTTTTTGAGCGCGAGGTCATGCAGATTGCTACATAAATAGCAGAAAAAGCGTTAATCGCCAGCATATCAAGCAAAATTAACATGATCACTTCGTTCGTGGCAGCGGTCATGTCATGGAACAAAAACGATCCCGGTATGATCAGCGAAAACAGATGTATTGCTTGCATGATTACAGCCGCCGAAGCACAGACGATTAAATTCGCGAGATAAATATTGCTTCTGTGATGCCCTAATGTGATCTTGTTTCGGATTGTCCCGTCGCTGTAATCTGTCCCGATAAATACGCTCACGAAAACAGCCATAACAACACACAGACGCAGCGCCCCGTCATACAGCAGAGAATCCAGGACAGAGGCCACGGCGCTCCCAGCCCCTGTTAATTGTTCAATTTTGGATGATAGTAGTTCGCCAGCCGAAACAATATACATGAAAAGGACACAGCCCCAAAAGAGCCGGCTCTTGAACATCCTTTGAAAATTCGCTCGGATCAATTCACGCATGGCTCTCACCCCCCACAAGACTGACAAAGTAGCTTTCAAGGCTTTCATTTTGTTCTTTCATAGAGAAAATCGTACAATTCTCTGCGTCAAGGGCGTGGGTCAGCTCTGAGACGCTGATTTCATCGTAAATATCCGCCTCCGTTTCGGAAATGACAGAGTATTTGAGCTTCCTTGCGTCGAGCACACTCGTCAGCGCAAGCATGTTGCTGACACTCACACGCAGGTATTCTCTGCAAACGGCGTCCAATTCCTCCGCGCTCATTTCTTTTATAATCTTGCCCTGGTCGATAAAGCCATACCATGTTGCAAGCCGGTGAAGTTCGTCGAGTATGTGGCTTGAAATCAAGACTGTAATTCCACGCTCTCGGTTGAGCTTCAGAATCAATTCCCGCATTTCAATGATCCCCTGTGGATCAAGGCCATTCACAGGCTCATCAAGAATTAGAAAATCGGGATTCCCGACAAGCGCAATGGCAATACCAAGCCGCTGCCGCATACCAAGCGAAAAATCCTTGGCCCTTTTCTTTCCCGTATCAGAAAGTCCAACCAGACTTAAAAGTTCCCGCAGCCCATCATAAGAGGGAAGACCGAGTATGCGATACTGTTGTTTAAGGTTGTCCTCCGCGGTCATATCAAGGTAGATAGAGGGCGTTTCCACAACCGCGCCCATCCTGCGGCGTATTTTCAAAATATCCCTTTCCGTACTATGTACGTCATCAAGCGTAAATTTGCCGGAAGTCGGCTTTTGCAATCCGCAGATCAGACGGATCAAGGTTGTCTTTCCGGCTCCGTTTTTTCCGACAAAGCCATAAATTGAGCCGCGCGGAACATTCATGGTAAGCTCGTCCAGCGCGTGATAGTGGCGATAGGTTTTACAGAGCCTGTCTGTTTGCAATGCGTAATCCATTTTTATCTCTCCTCTCTGCTTATTATGCGAAACATTAGTATAATTCCCATGACCAAAAAGCAAGACATCCCGATGACTCCAGACGGTTTTGGCCCTAACAAGGCGTTGTAGTTTGATACGCAGATAAACAAAGGTGCTTCTCGAAGGGCATTGATCACTCCGTGGGAAATGCAGGCGGGAATAATGCTTTTCGTTTTGATCGTCAAATATGAAAGAAAAGCACCGACAGATGTTGCAAATACAATCATCATCAGCATCCCTGTCCATGGAGCCCCAAAGTAGTCACCTGTGTAATTCACCCCAAATGAGACAAGTGGAGCATGAACAACGCCCCATAATACGCCGTCTATAATAATGCCTTTCACAACTCCAAATTTCTTGCACAGTAACGGCAATAAATACCCACGCCAGCCCACTTCTTCTCCAAAAGCAAGAATGTGATTTACGAATACCAATGGGGCCAATATGACTAACCCCGCCGCAATCAACAATAAGGCAGATATAGATAATGTAGGAAGCTGGATTTGCTGCCCATACGTGGCGATCAGGTCTTGGAGAAAGGCAAACGATAGATCTAAATGCTTTGGGAAGATAACGAAGTACACCGATGCTCCAAGAACTATGGCTATACTCGGAATGTAGGCTGATATTACATACATCTCCCAATTCTTCTTTATTTGAGGCTTTAATGGCAGCTCGCTCTTATCATTTGCAATCTTCCTTGTGAGAAAGGTTGCCAACGCGGGCACCCACATGAAAATAACAGATGCCGCCATAACAAGTGTGCTGCCGCTTTCTGCTTTGAGTAAAAATAACGGTATGCTGAGCAAGCTGACTAAAAAAAATTCAACTGAAAGAAATATCAATATTCTTCTGGAAACATCTGAACGCACTTTATTCATCGTCAAATCCTCCATGCAATAATAAACAGGCTCATGAAAGTTTCGGCATGACGGTTGAGTTAATTGCCTGCCACATAGGAAAGGTATTCCCGAAAGGTGAAATAGCCAAATGAGTGATCTTCCGCGAATACAATATAGGGGTTTTCTTTGAACATCCTGTCCCGAAAAGAGAATGCCGTCCCTTGCCATGAAGCTGCGCTGATTTGAAAACTGTCAATCAGTCCGGAAAGCGTTTTGATAAAAGTCGTCTTTCCCGCGCCGTTCATTCCCATCAGTCCAACGATTTCATGGTCGCCAAGCTCCAGTGAGAAATCATCCAGTACGCTTCTACCTGATGAATACCATACCCTTAACTTGTCGAGAGAAAGAAGTTTGACTCTGTCCATTGCATTACTCCCGATTTTCTTTCTCTTTCTTCCAAATCGAATAAGCAGAGAAAAGAAATACAATACCCAAGACAGCGTATATTGCAGCAAACCAAAAATTCGCCTGAACATCGCAAATTACCGCGGCGGCAATCCACACGGTGCCAAAAATAAGACGAATGATAAAATGACGCATAATGATCCTCCTACGTGCTTTATATTTTTACGATCCATTTCCTGCTTCTGAATAGCCATACAGATATAATCCATCGTGCAATCTCCTCAAGTCCGATAACAAAGTAGACCCATGCAACCGGCAGCTTGAAAATTCTGGCACATAGAAAACCCAATGGAATGCCGATCAACCATGTTCCCATCAAGTCAATCCACATGATATATTTTGTTTTCCCGCCGCTACGGATAATCCCGCCACCATTAGATTAACGCACAGGCTCCGATCAGCGAATTTTTGATCCTTTTGCCCTATGTATTGGGAGATCATAATACTGGCAATGGCTGTGACCGCTCCGATCACCACTGAATACAAAAACGCAAATTTCCCTGCGATACCAACAGCGGCAATACTGGTGCTGCCAAGCTGTCCCACCATGACCTGATCAATCATGGAAAAGGATGATTGCAGCATGGATTGCAACGCAACGGGAATTGCAATGCGTATAACACTTTGTATAAACGATTGCTGTTTCATTTTCACTTGTTTTCCTCCTTCTTGATGAGAATACCTACTATTTCACCTAACAACATACCAAGACTTGCGCCAATGGCGATTTCAGTATGAAGCGCCGTCGCAATAGAGCCGCCCAAGTACATACCAATGGCCATCCCTTCTGCCATACAGTCTTTTGCCTTATCGTTCCGTCGCCGTGTTATGGCAGAAACAATTAAGACAACTATGCAGACCGCAATCGCGGCAAACGTTACTAAATTGAATAACAACTCATTCATCAATATTCCCTCCGAAGATTTTTCATATCTTTTCACCACGCTGAAAATTAAAAAGCCGATGGACTTTGCGATTGTTCACAAGTTCATCGGCTCTGCGTCTAAAGCGTCTGGCTCTTTGATGACTGATATGTTCTGTTTTATAAGACTGATGATCGTCTCTTTTTTACACTTGGGACAGAAAAGTGGAAAGTTTTTAAGCTCTGTATCTGGACTGACCCTCGTCCGGGTTTTATTGCCACAGGCAGGGCAAAGCACCCATTCGACTTTGTTATTGCTCATGCTGCACCCCTCCTGTCAAAAGCCAAACAAGGTTCTCCATCCTGATGTAAAAAACGCACTGGACGCCTTGATATAAATGTTTGCTTCCTCTCTTGAAAAATCGTTCTTAATAAACTCCACGTAAGTACGATATTGATTTCGCATCATAAGCGAAATGGTTTCCTCCTCAATCAGAGGAATAGAGAAGCCCTTTTCTCTTAAATCCGGCAAAGTTCGAAGGACGATCTGTGTTTCGTAGTCAGAAACACGATCTATGATATTTTCATACTTCGTCCCCTCCGCACAGCAGATCAGCAGTTTCATTGCGTCAAAATTTTCATAGATGAAATCCAGCGTTTCGGAAAAAGTCTTGTCTTTGTCCCATACTTCATCTGTCTGTCCATGTTGAAACATCTCATCTTTCTCACTTTCTGTGAGGCGCAGTATCTCCCTTATTTTCTCAATGATCGGATCTACTAAAGCTGAGAATAGTGCCTCTTTGCTGTAAAAATGCTTATAGATGCCCGGAGCAGAAATTCCCACAGCGGCCGCTATCTGCTGCATAGATGTACCTTGGAAACCGTTCTGCAGAAAGATGGACATTGCAACAGCTTTAATCTTGTCCGGTGTATTTCCTTTCTTGGCAGGCATATTTGACCTCCTGATGTCAAGGGTTAATGTCGTTAACCTTTCCTTTAGTATAATCCACGTAATGGAAAAAGTCAATAGGGAAATCTAAAGTTTCATCTGTTTTTCACAATATATCCTGCCATAGGATAAGTATTCTGAAAACAACGCCTACACATGTAACGATGGGAAGGGCGTGCATTCTCAAATGAAAGCCCCACTCTCAAATAAAAGCCCAACTGCCATTTGAGAGTGCAAAGCACCACTCTGCCGAAAATCTCCAGGCATAAAAATAACGGGCATTTTCGCACCCGTTCCAGAGCGGTCAAATGCCCGTAAAAGCCTTATTTACTGCGGTTTCGGAGGATTTAATGGAATACTGCCTTTGTATCAATCTCATTCATCTTTGGTCCAGCAAACGGTAGCCGCTCTTGATAGCGTCATAAACAACCCTCTCGCATTCCGCAGCATCGGGAATCTGAAAGACTCCGAATCCCTCAAGCGGGATCTTTGCTCCTGTGTTCAGTGTTACAGCTCGCCGATCGCTCGCTGTATTTTTCGCCAAATCCCGGCTCATGCCAGCACGATCCGGCACTTGGCTCATTTTTTCATATTCCATGGTAAAATCCTCCTTCGCTTTGCTACGGACGCAGTCTTACTAAGCTCACTATCGTTCGCTAAGTGCGACTAGTGTCCTTGTTTTTGAATGGTGTAAAGGCCTTCCGCCCTATGGTCTCTTTTTTATCCTTCAAACGGCAGGTGCATCTCGGCGTATTTTTCTTCCTGTGCTGCATCCGCATGATAATACTTCTTTGTTCCGTCAAGCTTTGCAATCTCTGCCATCTCGTCTTCTGTCAGTTCAAAATCGAAGATATTGACATTGTCACGGATATGATCCGGATTCTTGGAGCCAGGAATCGTGATGAAGCCCATCTGCACATGCCAGCGAAGCACGATCTGTGCATTGCTCTTGCGGTACTTGTCTGCAAGCTTCGTGAAGATTTCTTCTTTCACAAGCCCCGGATCGCCGTGTCCCAGCGGATACCAGCCCATAAGCTTTGTGCCATATTCCGACAGGCGGCTCATGATTTCCTTTTCGGGGCAGTAAGGATGCGCCTCCAGCTGGATCACATGGGGACGAATCTCTGTCTCTGCAAGGAGCTTTTCCAGCTTCTCGTCGTGGAAATTCGAGATACCCAATGACTTCGCCTTGCCGTCCTGATATGCTTTTTCCAGCTGTTTATACCCTGCCACGAAATTGCCGGATGGCTGATGGATGAACAGGAGATCTACATAATCAAGTCCGAGCCTGTCAAGAGTCTTATCAACCGCTGTCTCATCTTCATATAGCGTCGGCCAGAGCTTGGTGGACACAAAAATGTCTTCCCTTTTTACAATTCCTTCGTTAATTGCGCGGCGAATTGCATTGCCCACGCCAATTTCGTTGATATATCCGTTCGCTGTGTCGATGGATGTATAACCATATTTTATAGCTGCATAGACGGCTTTTTCAGCGTCTTCCGGACTCAGCATAAATGTTCCGATTCCCAGTGCCGGTGCCTTGACTCCGTTTGAAAGTGTGATGAATTCCATTTTTAAACCTCCTGAATAGCCTG
>CACYXH010000039.1:0-19004 GCA_902778245.1 uncultured Lachnospiraceae bacterium
TCGGATGGCAGGATAAACAAGACAGTCCCAATAGACAAGGGATAACCATTCAGCATTTTTTGAACCATAAATGTTACAAAAATGCTTGACCATTACAAGGATTCCTGATATATGAATTTGAGAAACCTAAGAGTGGACGAGACGAATCTGCTCAAAGATTTCCTTTACGAGGCGATATTCATACCGGAAGGTGTGGAGCCGCCTGCAAGAGAAATCATCGAACGGCCGGAGCTGAAGTTGTATTATGAGGGCTTTGGTAGTGGCAGAGCGGACCACTGTATTGTTGCAGAGGAAGATGGTCAGGTGGTCGGAGCGGTTTGGACAAGGACTATGAACGACTATGGTCATATAGATGACGAAACTCCGTCTTTTGCCATTTCGCTGTATAAGGAGTACAGAGGTCGGGGGATCGGCACGAGGTTGATGAAGGAGATACTGGAGCTTCTGCGGTCGCAGGGTTATAAGAAAGCATCATTGGCTGTGCAGAAAGCAAATTATGCCGTCAGGATGTACGAGAAGGTCGGTTTCAAGACCGTAGATGAGAATGACGAAGAATATATTATGGTGTGTGAATTATGATTAGATTACATACTGTTCAAGAAAAGGACAGGGGTCTGCTTTGGAATATTAATCAGAAGTATCTGTATGAGATGACGAACTTCTATGATGATCCAATGGATCAAAACGGAAATTATCAATACGGACATTTTGATGACTACTTTTCAGATCCGTCGAGAGTGGCATATTTTATCCTCAATGATGATGTGCTAATAGGATTTGCGATGCTTTGCCCATATTCAAATATAGACCAGAACCCTGATTATACGATGGCGGAATTTACCATTTTCCCGGCATATCGAAGGAAACATATGGCTTTAGATGCGGTCAGAATGCTTCTGGATAAGCATCCGGGGAAATGGGAGATCAAGTATAACGAGAAAAATGTTGGAGCGAAGAAATTGTGGAATGCTGTGGTGGCACCATATGAACCTAAAGTTCATCATTTGAACGAAGAGGAAACGGTTCTCGCATTTACGGTGCGAAATGAGACTGAATTGAATATTGAGCTTCAAGACACGGAATGGCCGTTTGAGTATACAGATCATGACCGCATTATTGCAAGAGCAATATGCTTTGATGACGAGGGATTCTTATACTTTGTCAGGGCAGAACGGGATGATGATTTTGGAGAAGCAACTCTAATCGAAACCTCTGGCGGAGGCGTAGAGGAAGGTGAAAATCTGCTGTCCGCAATTAAAAGGGAGCTTAAGGAAGAATTAGGAGTTGAAGTTGATGTTGTCTGTAAAATCGGTGTTATCAGCGACTATTACAATCTGATACATCGACACAACCTTAACAACTATTTTCTTTGCAGGATCGAGTCCTTTGGAGATAAGAATTTGACGAAAGATGAGGTAGAGGATTTTCATTTATCTACGCTTAAAATGACTTATGGCGAGGCAGTAGATGAATATGAGAAACGGAGAGAAACAAAGCTTGGAAGGCTTATTGCAAACAGGGAATTACCGGTGCTGCGTAAAGCCAGAGAGATTATTAGCAAGGAGGTCAAATAAAGCATGGAACTGAAAATAGCTTTGTTGCAATTATTGCCAGAAGGAAATTTGGATGCCCGGTTGAATAAGGGAAAAGAAGCCTGTGTGAAAGCAAAGAAGATGGGAGCGGATATTGTTCTGTTTCCGGAAATGTGGAGTGATGGTTATTTCCTGCCGCAGGAAGATGGCGCGGTGGACGCATTAGCTATTGCGGCGGATAGTGAATTCGTCTGCTCGTTCAGTACACTTGCAAAAGAGCTACAGATGGCGATAGGCATAACTTTACTCGAAAAGAATACGCCGAAGCCTCTCAATTCAGTTATTCTTTTCGATATGAATGGGAATGAGATTCTGCATTATTCCAAGGTGCATACCTGTGATTTTGGTGAGGAAAAAGTATTATCGTCGGGGAAGAACTTCTATGTGGCTGATTTGGATATCGGGAGAGGAACCGTAAGGGTTGGTTCCATGATCTGTTTTGATAGGGAATTTCCGGAGAGTGCAAGAATACTGATGCTGAAGGGTGCAGAGGTTATACTTGCTCCTAATGCCTGCCCGATGGAAATCAATAGGCTTTCGGCACTGCGGACAAGAGCATATGAGAATAAGGTTGCCATAGCTACCTGCAACTATCCAAAAGGGCAGCCGGATTGCAACGGTCATTCCACTGTGTTTGATGGTGTCGCATGGCTAAGGGATGAACCGGGGGTGCGGGATATGTGCATCCTTGAAGCACCGGAAGAGGAAGGAATTTATCTTGCAGAGATTGATATGGATATGTTACGGGATTATAGGATACATGAGGTGATGGGAAGTAAATACCGTCATCCGGATACTTACGGAATACTGACAATGGAGGAACAGGAGAATGCTTGAAACAGAACGCTTGATACTGCGCCGCTGGAATGACAGCGACGCAGACGATTTATATAAATATGCCAGCGATTCCGATGTGGGTCTGATTTGTGGATGGCCTGCACATAAAAGTATAGATGACAGCAGGGATACGATTAAGAATGTGTTTAGCCACAAGGAAGCTTATGCGATTTGCCTGAAAGAAGACGGCAAGCCAATCGGAGCAATCGAGCTGATGTTGAAGGGGAATACGGATATGACTGACCGGGATGACGAGTGTGAGCTCGGTTATTGGCTTGGAAAGCCATTCTGGGGACAAGGCATCATGCCGGAGGCGGCACGGGAAATGCTCCGTCATGCCTTTGAGGATATCGGGATGAAAAAGGTCTGGTGCGGATACTACGAGGGGAATACTAAGTCAAAGCGAGTGCAGGAGAAAGTCGGCTTTAAGTACCAATGGACAACAGAGGGCGTGGATGTGCCGCTGATGCATGAAAAGAGGATGGGGCATGTGAGCCTGATGACAAAGGAAGAGTGGTTCGATGGCAGAGGATAAACACAATGAGTTTTACAGCCCACTTCCCAGAATCATGTTGACTTTTTTGCTGGTAGGGATAGTGGGCTGCATTGTATTTTCAGTGCTATACAATGAGTCGAGGTGGGAATGGATGTTTTCATGTGCGATTACATTTGGCATGATTGCTTATCACATGTTCATTCGGTATTTGTCTCCTGTGATTCTTGTGATTGTTTTTCACAAGAAATACGATTATAAATTCTGGTGGTTCAAACAAAAGAAATGGGAATCGAATCTTTATAGGATGATAAAAGTTAAGCAGTGGAAGGGGAAGGTGATTGCTTATAATCCAAGTGAATTTTCGATGAAGGTTCACTCGCTGCAAGAGATTGTAAACAATATGTGCCACGCAGAATTGGTTCATGAATTTATAGTATTGCTTAGCTTCACATCGCTACTGTTTTCGATTCCTTTTGAGTCGTTTCCTGCATTTCTGATAACGGCATGCATAGCGGCATTGTTTGACATTATATTTGTGGTTTTGCAGAGATATAATCGTCCGAGAATGATAAAACTTATGGAAAGGAAATCGCATTGATGAGTCCTAAAATCTTCCGTGAACCCAGGGTGGGTTCAAAATAGGGCAACTGTTAAATTGTATCAAACCTATGAAGATGATGGAAGCACTGGGGTACGATATAGAACTTCATTATGTGAAAAGGGAAGAATAATTTGTGTCAACAGTGTTGTCACAAATTAGTTGGTCGAATCATCTGGCTATTCTTTCAAAGGCAAAAACGGAAGAGGAACGGCATTTTTACATCTCTTTATGCGTAAAAGAGAGTTATTCGGCCAGAGAACTGTCAAGACAGATTGATAGCGGCTATTATGAGAGATATATGTTGTCCAAAGAAAAACTATTGCCGGAACCGATTAAAGGCTTGAAGGAAAATTCGTTTTTGGGTTCCTATGTGATTGAATTTCTGGATCTGCCTTCAAATTTTAAGGAAGCAGATTTGAGGAAGGGCTTGATCCGGAATATATTTCTAAAATGGATTTCTACCTGGAAGCACTTGACCGGCGGAAGAAAAAAGATAATGAGAACCCAAGTGTAGGTATGATCCTGTGTGCATCTAAGGATGATGAGGTAGTTGAGTATGCAATGAGCAGAACCTTATCTCCAATGATGGTGGCTGAGTATCAGCTGCAACTGCCTGATAAGAGTGTATTGCAGAAGAAACTACCAGATATGATAGAAAGACGAGCAACAGATTTTGTTGAATTAAAAGATGCAGATGATTTTTATGATATGATATATTATGAGCATGAGGAATATTTAATTTCAAATGGTATATTAAATGAAAAGGAAGATATAACGGATTTCGAAGAACCATTTTAATAGAGAGTAGTGTGCGGAGGGTTGAGTAGGCGATTTAGATGTCGGAGGAATTATGGAACTGTGGGACGCATACAATAGAAGTTTTGAAAAGATCGAGGGCATGATTCTTGTCCGAGGGGAAAATATCCCGGATGGAGTCTATCATCTCGTAAGCGATGTTATAGTCAGACATACAGATGGCTCATATCTTTTAATGCAGCGTGACAGCAGAAAGCACTTCGGCGGCATGTGGGAAGCAACAGCTGGAGGATCTGCACTGCAGGGAGAAGATGCTCAGACCTGCGCCATCAGAGAATTGCGAGAAGAAACCGGCATCGAATCCGAAGACTTATCTGAGGTCGGACGTGTTATTAGTGACGACAACCATACAATTTACGTTGAATTCCTTTGTGTTATAGCCTGTGAAAAAGATCGAGTTACTCTTCAGGAAGGCGAGACATCAGCGTTCAAGTGGGTCACAAAGGATGAGCTGATTTCTATGAAAAATGATGAGCTGGTAACAGAACGTATGCAAAAGTTCGTTGATGAACTGAAGCCTTCGGATATTTCCTATGTTGTCGGCAACTTCAAATTCAATTATCGGGTTTGCGGAATTATTATAGATGGCGGCAAAATTCTTGCTATGCATGATGAAAGGTCTCCATATTACTATTTGCCCGGCGGCAGAGTAAAAATAGGCGAAACGGCAGAAAAGGCAATCTTGAGAGAGATCAATGAAGAACTGAGTATCACACCGCAAATCATCCGTCCACTATGGCTTAATCAGGGATTTTTCACGGAAGATGTGGACAAACTGCATTATCACGAGCTCTGTGTTTATTTTTTGCTCGATGTATCGGGTACAGGCTTGCAAGATAGGGGGGAGAATTTTACACTCCATGAGCGGCAGCATACGCACGAATTTAAATGGTTGTCTTTTGAACAGCTGAAGGACGAATACTTTTATCCTGTTTTTCTAAAAACCGAAATATATAATTTGCCGGAGAGCTTTACGTTAAGAACGGAGTTTGAGTAATCATGGAGATCAAATTATACGAAGACAAATACAGAGACGATATGATCTTCATGGTTCTGCAGGCAAAGGACGCCCTCGGAAGAATACCAAGGATCAATGAGGATTTACTCGACATAAAGACAAATTATACTGAGCGTGGTGACTTGTTCTGGATTGCCGTAAATGATAATGATCGTGTAATCGGATGCGGCGGATTTTCACGTATTGCAGACACAAACGAAGCATTTGTTCACAGACTTTATGTAAAGGCGTCAGAGAAACATAAAGGTATCGGTTCTGCACTTCTTGATACGGTTGAAGCGGGAATGCGCAACAGCGGAATAATTGTTGCGAGGGTACATCTTGGATATCCACCAGAGCAGTGGTTTGAATCCTATTCGTTCTATCCGAAACATGGATACATCGAGTACGAGCCAAGATATATGATGAAAGAGCTGTAAATCAAGACACACCAAGGCTCCCCCCACTGCTATCATCGGCGGCAGGGAGTCCGAGCCTGACAAGCGGGACAAGGGTTATGCATGGCATACCGCGATTGGCATGCAGACGGTTGACGAACTAAAGACATCAAAAATGACTTAAGAAACGGTATTCATGAGACCACAGAGTTTCTGGAACTGTTCCTCCGAAACCTTCTGCTAAATGAGAACCATCCGCTTCATAACCGGACATTGCATATCAGCGGAACGTTTAAGACTCCGGAAAAAGCGAACATTGAAAGTGAAAAAGTGAATATTCAAAATTCGTTCACCGCAAAAACGGCTTCTCATATTTGCACACTGCTAAAAGAGATGGCAGATAAAGGATTTATTGAGCTGATCAGGACTCTGGCGATAAATATGTTCCCGTTTGAACACTACGTAAGCAGAGGGGTACATGCCCGTGGTTCTCTTGTTGAGGGTTGCGGGTTTTTTTGTCCAAAATATTGATTTTGCGTCCCAAATTAAGTATAATTGGACGAAAAGAAAGAACACTGGACGAAAGGAGCCGTCATGAGGTCGTTTGATTATAGTAATCTCATAAATAAAGTTTGGGATACAGATATATTGAATCTTGTTGCTAAGATACACGAATGTAAAGGAAGACAGGATCTATTCATCCGTCAGAAGCCTGTCGAGTTGAACCGGTTGGTTGAAATTGCCAAAATTCAAAGTACAGAGGCTTCTAATAAGATAGAGGGTATCGTTACAACAAGTGCCAGAATGAAGCAGCTGTTCGAGGAAAAAACAATTCCACGTAACCGCGATGAAGACGAGATTATGGGGTACAGGGATGTGTTGAACACAATTCATGAAAGCAATGAATATATTCCCATCAGGCCTTCCTATATACTTCAACTCCATCGAGATTTATTAAAGAGAGCAGGATTATCATACGGCGGTCATTTTAAGAATGTTCAGAACTATATTAACGAAACCAAAGCGGATGGAACAGTCATTACTCGCTTTACACCAATCGCACCATATGATACCCCGGAAGCAATTGAGAATCTGTGCAATGCTTATGAGCAAGCTGTTGCAAATGAAAAAATTGATTCGTTGCTGCTGATCCCAACATTTATTTGCGATTTCCTTTGCATTCACCCTTTTAACGATGGCAATGGAAGAATGAGTAGACTGCTTACGCTGCTTCTGCTGTATAAGAGTGGATATAGTGTAGGAAAGTACATCAGTATCGAAAAGCAAATTGAAAAAACGAAGGATCGTTACTATGACACCCTTGAAGAGGCTGATGCCGGATGGCACGAAGAAGAAAATGATCCGACACCGTTCATCCGGTATATGCTGCAGGCGATTTTGGCTTGTTATATAGAGTTTGAAGAGCGAGTTGGATTAATGACTGCAAGTGGCACCAGTAGTTCTGCATATGATATTGTTAAAAAATATACGGAAGAAAAAATAGGTAAGTTCACTGGAGCAGAGGTTGTGGCTAATTGCCCAAGTATAGGAAGATCTTCTGCGCTTGCTGCATTAAAGAAATTAACCGAAGAAGGGCTTATTATAAAGAAAGGTTCAGGCAGAAGTACATTTTATGTTCGTGCTGACAGCAAATAATTTTTCGCCCAAAATCAACTTGATTTGGATGTGAAACTGGATGAGAAAAGTAGAATATCGCATTCTATTAAAGATATTGTGGGAAGTTTTAATAAAGATAAAGTTGGACAGTGTACGCTTGAGAATACAGAATGGTTATAGGTCAAAAGCCATAAACTGCATCGAAAAATTATGAAGATGTGGTACAATTTACTATGAGGTGCCAATTTTTCATCACAGCTTACGGAAGTCGGGAGAGTTATAAGACAAAATGCACACTTTATTTATGTGGAATATCTGTGTGTCACGGACTGGGATAAAAACAATAGAGTTCTGCAGGAGTGAGCTTATGCATCCTGAAGAAACAGTGAAGCATTTCGTGACGGATGAGCGGTGATAAAAATGCCGAAAATACATTATGGTGTGTGAATTATAAGGAGTGATTGGAGTAATGGACATTGAACATTTTTACATAGAAAAGGGTCAGGGTATTCCTATTATTCTGCTTCATGGAAACGGGGAAAACTACGCCTACTTTCAGGGGCAAATAGATGAGTTCTCCAAACAGTATCATGTGTATGCGATAGATACCAGAGGACATGGGAAGACGCCAAGGGGCGATATGCCTTTTACGATACGGCAATTTGCAGACGATTTACTGGGGTTTATGGATGCACATCATATTGAGAAAGCTCATCTGCTCGGTTTTTCAGATGGCGGAAATATTGCTATGGTCTTTGCCATTCAATACCCCGACCGTGTAAACCGATTGATATTGAATGGCGCAAATTTGAGTGCGGAAGGTGTAAAGCGAACCACTCAAATCCCCATTGAGATCGGATATAAAATTGCAAAGAAATTTTCTGAAAAAAGTGATTCCGCCAGACTGAATACTGAGATGCTTGGCTTGATGGTCAATGAGCCAAATGTTAGGCCGGAGGAACTTACAGGGATACAAGCTAGGACTTTGGTTATTGCCGGAACCAGGGATATGATCAAAGAAGAACATACGAGACTGATTGCGGCAAGCATTCCAGATGCCAAACTCGTATTCATCAAGGGAAATCATTTTATTGCAAACAAACAGCCCAAGGAATTTAACCGGGCGGTTCTGAAGTTCTTGCGGAGCTAAATCGAGATTTTGGGGTGGTGTAGATATGGAGAACGAACTCACAGAAATGTATCTTGAGGAATTTCTTCACACTGCCGCTCTTTCAATGTAATAAACTACGGAAAGGAACTACATATGACTGTTATCAAACAAAACCCGTCTATGGCAAACAAAGAACATCGTGATGCTGTTATCATCCGGACAAGCGTGATCGGGATCATCGCAAACGTTCTCCTTGCCGCTTTTAAGGCATTTATCGGATTGGCGTCCAACTCCATTGCGATTGTGATGGACGCAGTAAATAATATCTCCGATGCGGCAAGTTCCGTTATCACTATCGTAGGGACAAAGCTCGCAGGAAGAGAGCCAGACAAGAAGCATCCTTTCGGATATGGAAGGATCGAATATCTGAGCGCGATGATAATATCGGTGCTTGTTCTCTACGCCGGGGTCACTGCGTTTACGGAATCGGTAAAGAAGATCCTTCATCCGGAAACACCTGACTATAGCGTGGTGTCCTTAGTCATCGTGGCTGTAGCTGTGGTTGTCAAAATTCTGCTGGGACGATATGTGAAGAGCGTAGGTGAAAAAGTTAATTCCGATTCGCTTGTGAATTCGGGTGAGGATGCGACGCTCGATTCGATTATTTCAGCAGCGACTCTCATAGCGGCTGTTATCTACCTTATATTTTACGTTTCCCTTGAGGCGTGGCTCGGCGCGATGATTGCTGTTGTGATCATCAAATCAGGCATAGAGATGCTTCGTGACACATTGTCAAAGATTCTCGGGGAAAGAGCGGATGCTGAACTTGCCAGAGAAATCAAAAAGACGATCATCAGCCATTCCAAGGTCAGCGGAGTTTATGATCTTGTAATGCACAATTACGGGCCGAATTCCTATAATGGTTCGGTACATATCGAAGTGCCCGATACTCTCTCTGCCGATGATCTGGATAAACTGATCCGGAAAATATCCGTTGATGTGTATTCTAAGCATGATGTGATCCTGACTGCTGTTGGCGTCTACTCGGTCAATACAAAGGACCCGGAAGCTATTGAGGTTAGAGAGCGGGTCAGAGAGCTTGTCTTGGGCAGCCAATATGTTATCCAGATGCATGGTTTCTATGTAGACAGAGTGGAGAAGACAATGCGTTTTGATATGGTCATCAGCTTTGATGCAAAAGATCGGTCGGAAGTGTACCGGCAAGTGCTTGCAAAGGTGCAGAATGCATTCCCGGATTATACGCTGCAGGTGACAATGGATACTGATTTCAGTGAAGAATAAGAGGAGTCAACTTTGCCGGGACCCGAAACGGTGCTGAGCATACTTTGGAGACGGACAATGAAGAAAATACTTGTAACAGGCGGAACAGTATTTGTGAGCAGATATATTGCGGAATACTATGTGGCAGCGGGATATGAAGTATATGTCCTGAACAGAAATACCAGAAGTCAGGCCAAGGGAGTAACCTTAATTCAGACTGATAGAAACATGTTGGGTGATAAGCTTCGTGATCAGCATTTTGATTTGGTTATTGATACTGGATATACAGGCACGGATGTTAATCATTTGCTGGATGCTTTGGGAAGTTTTGAGAATTATATTTTCGTCAGTTCCAGCGCGGTATATCCCGAATACACGAAGCAGCCGTTCACAGAAGGCGCACCATTAAATGCAAATGTGTTTTGGGGTAAATATGGGATTGATAAGATAGAGGCAGAGACGGTTTTGGCGCAAAGGTTTCCTGAGGCATATATTCTCAGACCACCATATTTATATGGAAAGGGGAACAATGTTTACAGAGAAGCATTTGTTTTTGACTGCGCATTGGGCGGAAGAAAGTTCTACCTGCCCAAAGACGGCGAAATGGGATTGCAATTCTTCCATGTTCATGATCTGTGCAGATTTATAGATATTCTTGTAGAGAGAAAACCGGATCAGCATATTTTTAATGTTGGCAATAAAGATAAGGTGTCAATACGCGAGTGGGTCAGAATCTGTTATGAGGCTGCGGGCAGCCGGGCTGAATTTGTAAATGTGTATGACGATATGGATCAAAGAAACTATTTCAGCTTTTATGATTATGAGTATTATCTTGATGTTACAAAGCAGCATGAATTGCTGAATACAACAAAACCGCTTGAGGAAGGATTAAAAGAGGCTTTTGATTGGTATAGAGAAAATAGAGATGAGGTCAACAAAAAGCCTTATATGGAATTTATTGATAAAAATCTGAAGTAACATCAAAATCAAGGGGAAATATAAGATTTTTTCCGCACAATTAACATATGTCAATGACAATATTTTTAGATCGATGTTATCATTTCTTTCGGAGGTGGAAAGACTATGAAAGAAATGAATACACATTTTGCTGAAAAAGCATTGAAAACCACAACAGTTTTAACATTTTTTGTTGCAGGCTTCGAAATGTTCCGATGCTGTCTGAATTTCAAAGAAGGAATGAACTTACTGGACGTCGCAAGCTTTGTGAGCGCAGATATGGGGATGTTCTGCTTTATTTTCATCTTTGGGAACCTGGTGCTTCTACCCTCGGCAGTAATGCTGTATAAGCAAAGCGGTATAAGTCTTAAAGATGAGATTTATGATAAGAACACGTTAGGAACAGATGTGCTGATGGGTATCGTTTTGGCAATCCTATCTTCGCTGGTTTCTCTGGTTTTTTCTTTTACCAGCATGGGAAGAACAAGCCTTGCATATTCAGGCACAAGGGATGCAGCAGTTGGAACAATACTTTTACAGATTGTTGCGCTTGTTTTTGTGAGCGGAATTTGCAAGGAGATTTTTTACAGAGGTTTCGCAAAGAATTTTTGCGGAAGCATATTTGGAGAACTCCCCTCGCTTTTGCTCTTTAATTTAATGTTCGGGCTTCTTGACTGGTACAATATGGGTGCATCATTCGTTTTCGGCCTCCTTTGGATATGGGGATACAGGAAACGAGAACATCTTATTGTTCCAATGATTGCTCATGGCGGGGCGAATCTGATCGGGATTATATTCAATGTTCTTACGGCGGGAATGTTTCGCTGATCCGTAGGGGAGTAGTGTATTATGCAAAAGGGATACATAATGGAACAGTTAAATGAGTTTGCGGCAAAGCACGGCGTAAACTTTGAGAGGGAGCTGCTAAATGAGTTGATCAGCATCGCGACCTTCAAGGTAGTGCCCAAAGGGAAGCTGCTTCAGAGTATCGGTGAAAAAACAGATGTTTCGGGAATTGTGCTGAGCGGGATCACGAGAAGTTATTATCTTGATAATGATGGAGATGATATTACAAAAGGCTTTGCGGTTGAAGGAACATTTTGCATGGACGCGGGAATGTTGGGGTTTGCAGAAAGTATATGTATGTGTGAAACCTTAGAAGAGACCATGATCATGTTTTTTGAGACGAAGAAGCTTAAATTGCTGATAGACGGCAGCGCTTCTCTAAAGTCTGTATGGATGAAACTGTTAGAAAACGCGCTTCGGCACAAGATGTACAGAGAGAGTACCTTTTTACTGGAAAATGCGACGGAGAGATATCTTCATTTCAGAGAACGATATCCGGATCTTGCGGGGCGTGTAGCCCAGCAGTATATAGCGACGTATCTGGGTATAACGCCGGAATCCCTCAGCAGAATCAGAAGATCGCTGGGGGAAGATTTTTAGCCCTTAAAGATACGGTATAGGTAAGAAGCAATTTTAACGTTCGGAAGCAGTAACAGCCACTGCCATGGAGAACATCTCCGAATGGCGAGCAAGAACCAACTGCCGGTCATAGGCAATCGCGCCATGGTTGTGCCAGGGATCATTGAAGTGCAGATGATCGGCGTCATATCCGGTCAAAAGCATGCAGTGTTCGTTGGCACGCCAGGTAAAGGGCTCCCCCTCCGGAGCATAAAGCATCCAGGAAGTGCCCTGGAAGGATGCCTTCAAATCAATGGTAGCCCAGTAGATAACCGGAATACTTTTGTCAATATAATTTTTCAGAAGACTGTCTGTGGAGAGACCGGTTACATTTTCCGCCCGGAACGGCAGTCCTTTTTCTGTAAATATATGATTTAGCGTCTTACAGATCACCGGGGCGTAACAGCCGTAAGATTCGGGATCGTCCGGAGAACCAATGAAATATTCATTTGGATCCGCTCCGATCAGAACATGGCCTTCTTCTCTGAGAGAATATTTTGGCAGATATCGGACGAATTCTTCCACAGGAATATCAATTCCGAGATACTGAAGCAGCATCACGGTGGAAACGCTTTCGCAGCCGGTGGGCCAAAGAAGCGTCTGATCGATATAAGGAACAGAGATTACTTTTTTTGACGAATTTGATGTAGAGTTCATAGATACCTCCGGGGAAATTCTGATATACCGGGCAGTGGGATGAACTGCGCGGGTTGGCTTAACCTGTGGAAATCTTAGCAGAAAATTTTTTGGTTTTCAACTGATGAAACCGCATTTTTCTTTAAAAATCCGGAATTTAGCTTTATTTATAAAAAATTTTCGGCTTAAAATGTACATTCGGTAACTTGACAGATGGGGACTTTAAGACTATAATTGAGTGAAGTGAAAAAGAATACATAGGATTACTAGTTGCGCAGGTGCATACATACAGGTGTGCATCTGCGCGTTTCAGTTCGGGGGCATTATGAAGCAGAAAGAAGTATTACTGGAAGTGAAAGATCTTTCCGTCTCATTCTTTAATAAAACAGGTGAAGTACAGGCGGTAAGAGGTATCAATTACACTTTACATAAAGGAGAGGTTCTTGGCATTGTGGGAGAATCCGGAAGTGGGAAATCCGTCTCCAGCCATGCTATCCTGAGATTAACACCGGACAGCGGAAAGGTGAAGAGCGGGGAGATTCTTTTTGAAGGAAAAGATATCCTGAAGATGTCCAAAAAAGAGATCCGTGAGCTGCGGGGCAATCGCATTGCCATGATCTTTCAGGATCCCATGACCTCTCTGGATCCGTTGTTTACTGTGGAATATCAGATGAACGAATCTTTGAAAAAACATACGAACCTGGATGCGGCCGCCAGAAAGAAACGTATCATCGAGCTTCTGGAGATGGTAGGCATCAACCAGCCGGAACGCCGGGCGAAACAGTATCCGTATGAATTCTCCGGCGGAATGCGCCAGAGAGTGATGATTGCTATCGCTCTGTCCTGCGATCCCCAGCTTCTGATCGCGGATGAACCCACCACGGCTCTGGATGTGACGATCCAGGCACAGATCATCGATCTGCTGAAAGAATTGAAGGATAAGCTGGGTATGGCCATTATTTTTATCACTCATGACCTGGGAGTGGTATCCGACATCTGCGATAAGATCATTGTCATGTATGCGGGGAAGATCGTGGAGAGCGGTGAGAAACGCCGGATTTTCTACCAACAGCAGCATCCCTATACAAAAGGCCTGCTGGCGTCTGTGCCGGATGTGGACAGCGATGTCAGTGAAAAACTCAAACCCATCAAAGGAAATCCTCCGGATATGAGTACGTTGAAGCCCGGCTGTGCCTTTGCGCCAAGATGCAACTGCGCCATGCAGATCTGTGTGCGGGAGGAGCCGCCGCTTATGGAGATGGAAGAGGAGCATGAGGCCGCCTGCTGGGAACTGTTAAAAGATGAAATGAATAAGTAGTGGTGTCTGAATAAGATACGCAAATTCAGGAAGTTTAGTATCATAAGACGAAGGGGATTCTTATGGAAACCAATACAAACCGTGATCAGCAGGATATTCTGCTGGAAGTAAAGAATTTGAAAAAGTATTTCCCGATCCGTACCGGATTTGTGAAGAAGACCGATCTGAAAGCCGTCGATGACGTCAGTTTTTTCATCCGAAAGGGTGAGACGCTGGGGATCGTGGGCGAGAGCGGATGCGGAAAAACCACGCTGGGAAGAACCATCCTGAGGCTGGAAGAACCGACTTCGGGAGATATCCGGTATGATGGGGAAACCATTATAGGAAAGGACATGAAGCCCTATCGAAATCATATGCAGATCGTATTTCAGGATCCCTATGCGTCGCTGGATCCCAGAAAGACGGTATCGGATATCATCGGTGAGGCCATGGACATCCAGAAGCTCTACGCTGCGAAAGCGGAGCGCCGAGAGAAAATTCTGAACCTGATGAACCTGGTGGGACTGAACCGGGAATTTTACAACCGTTTCCCCCACGAGTTTTCCGGCGGCCAAAGGCAGCGAATCGGTATTGCCAGAGCTCTGGCGGTGGATCCGGGATTTATCGTCTGTGACGAACCGGTATCGGCGCTGGATGTTTCCATTCAGGCGCAGATCATCAATATGCTGGAGGAACTGCAGGAGACAAGGCAGCTCACCTATCTGTTTATCGCTCATGATCTGGCTATTGTAAAACATATCAGCAACCGTATCGGCGTTATGTATCTTGGGCATATGGTGGAGCTGACCACCAGCGCGGAGCTTTACAAAAATCCGCTGCATCCCTACACACAGATGCTGCTGTCTGCCATTCCCATCGCGGATCCCGACAGAAGTGAAAACAGGGAGCGGATCCGCCTGGAGGGCGAGATCCCAAGCCCCTTAAATCCGCCGTCCGGCTGCCCGTTCCGTACCAGATGTCCCAGGGCTGCGCAGTGCTGCGCGGAGCAGATGCCTGAACTGAAAGAGGTGGAACAGGGACATTATGTGGCGTGCCATGTGCTGTAAAAGTACATGATACCCGAAAAGGAGAGAGTCAATGCATACTTCAAGATATATCGTAAAGAGAATTATTCTAGCGGCTGTCAGCCTGTTTGCGATCATTACTCTGACATTCTTTCTCATGAATCTGATGCCGGGCGATCCGTTCATGTCAGAAAAAGCAACGGAAGAGAACAGAGCCATCCTCATCGCGAAATACGGACTGGATCAGCCGATCTATGTACAATATGGAAAATATCTCCAGAATCTGTTCCAGGGAGATATGGGAACCAGCTACGTGCTTCAGAAGGGCCGCGCGGTAAAGGATATTATCTTTGAATCCTTTGCGGTGTCCATGCAGCTTGGTCTGAAGGCGCTGGTGGTGGCGCTGATCTGCGGAATTGTACTGGGGTGTATTTCCGGGCTATGCAAGGATAAGCTGCCGGACAATATCATACGGGTCTTTTCCTCCCTGGGCATTTCCATGCCGGGTTATGTGGTAGCATCCGGGTTGATGATCGTCCTGGCGGTAAATCTGGGTGTTCTGCCTGTTACATATAATAAACCGGGCGGCGAGATCATGCCGATCATCACCCTGGCCCTGTATCCCACCTCTTATCTGACGCGCCTTACCCGCGCCAGCATTCTGGAGGTGATGAATCAGGATTATCTAAGGACAGAGAGAGCCAAGGGAATGTCTGAGTTTGTGGTGGTGTTCATCCATGCGCTGAAAAATTCTCTGATCCCGGTGATTACCTATCTGGGGCCGCTTACGGCATCCATCCTCACCGGCGGTTTCGTGGCGGAGAGCGTGTTTAACGTTCCCGGACTGGGCCGTTACTTCGTAACTTCCATCAGCAGCCGTGATTATACCATGATCATGGGTGTTACAATTTTCTATTCTGCGTTGATTGTTGTCATGAATCTGGTCTGCGATATCCTTTACAAGGTTGTGGATCCCAGAATTACGTTGGATTGAGGGAGGTACGGAACATGAATACAGCAAAAGTAAAATTCCCCAGTCTGCAGAATAAGATCAAGCCGGAGGACTTCACTCCGCTTGCAGAAGGGTATTTTGACGAAGAGAACCTTGATACGGAGGAGATCGGTTATTGGAAAGCAAGCTGGCAGCGCCTGAAAAAAAATAAAATTGCTATGACAGCGCTGGTGCTCATCGTTATCCTGATCTTGTTCGCTTTTATCGGGCCGCTGCTGTCCCCCTACACTTACGATCAGCAGATCCGCGGTGATGAGGCGTTGTGGCCCTGCCTGAAACATCCTTTCGGCACAGACCGTCTGGGGCGTGACATCCTGGTAAGATGTATGGTGGGATCCCGTATCTCCATCATCGTCGGTCTGGTTTCCGCAGTGATCGTTATGATCGTGGGAAGTATTTACGGCGCGATCTCCGGACTTGTGGGAGGAAAAACGGATATCATCATGATGCGTATCGTGGATATCATCTATTCTGTGCCGGAGATCCTTCTGATCGTAGTGATCAAAATGGTGATCAGCGAGCCGCTGGATAATCTGATCCAGACGGTTCCCGCGTTCCACGGACTTCAAAAGATCGGTTCCGGATTAATCGCGATCTTTATAGTGTATGGATTGCTCTACTGGGTGGGAATGGCCCGGATTGTCCGTGGACAGATCCTGCAGTTGAAAAATCTGGAATTTGTTACCGCGTCCGAAGCACTGGGATGCAGCAGAAGCCGGCTGATCAGGGAGCATCTGCTTCCGAACTGTATCGGTCAGCTTATCGCTACGGTTATGCTTCAGATCCCTTCTGCTATTTTCACGGAAGCATTCTTAAGCTATCTGGGGATCGGCGTTTCTGCTCCCATGGCGAGTCTTGGTTCCCTGACCTCAGAGGCATTAAACGGTATCGCGTCCTATCCGTACCGTGTTATTTTCCCGGCGGCGCTCATCAGTCTGATCATCCTCTCCTTTAACCTGTTTGGAGATGGATTGAGGGATGCGCTGGATCCGAAAATGAAAAAGTAAGATAACTATCTCCCCCTGGGGGAGTGTTATAAAAAGAGATGACAAGGAGGATGTGTAATGAAAAAGTTTAACAAAAAGGTTTCTGTAGCTTTTGTTGCAGGTATTGCGGCGGCTTCTATGGCAATGGCTGCTTACGCTGCAGAAGGTGACAAGATCACGATCTCTGTTACCGGCGGAGGAGAGGATTCCATGAAACTGAACACTGCAGTAGTCGGTTCCCTGAACGGACTTTCTGCCTGCCGTCATGTGTATGAGGGTCTTTACAAACTGGATGAGAACGGAGATCCGGTTCTGGGACAGGCTGCTTCCGTAGAAGTGAGCGACGATCTGAAGACCTGGACCTTCACTCTGAGAGATGATATTACCTGGTCCGATGGACAGGCAGTTACCGCAGATGATTTCATCTTTGGTTTTGATAATCTGGTAGAGCAGGCGGATGATTATTCTACGCTTCTTTCTGACCTTGCCGATTCCTGGGAGGCGCCGGATGAGAAGACCGTAGTGATCAACCTGGCAGGCCCCTGCGGATTCTTGCCGTCTATCCTGGCATTCCCGTCCACCTATCCGGTAAGAGCCGATTATGTGGAGGAGTACGGTGAGGCTTACGCTACCGATCCGGAAAAGGCTGTATACAACGGACCGTTCACCGTCACGGACTGGTCTCATGAGGCACAGGTGGTTCTGGAACTTCGCGATGACTATTATGACGCTGACAGCATTTCTGTCGGCGAGATCGACTGGATGCTGACAACAGATGAGAGCACGGCATTGAATTCCTTCAAGAGCGGAGACTTGGTTTATTCCGATCTTTGCCCGGATGAAGAGAAACCGGCTATGGACGGAAACGGTCTGTTCTACACCGCTGGAAACAACAACTACTGCATCATGTTTAATCTGGGAGAAAACGGAAATGACGTCCTGAAGGATGCGAAGGTTCGTGAGGCACTTTCCCTCACAATTGACCGTGAGCGCATCATGGCGATCCGTGATATGAACGATGAACTCGGATTTACCCTTGCCTGCAGCGGATATGTAAACGAGGATGGCGTAGACTTTACCGAGTATGCAGATCCCTGGTATGATACAGAAGACTACGAGGGCAACTGTGAGAAGGCAAAAGCCCTTCTGGCAGAGGCCGGATATGAGAATGGCGCGGGCTTCCCGTCCCTTACCTACATTGTTAACAACGACAGCCGTAAAGAAATCGCTGAGTCTGTTGTCAACGACTGGAAAGAGGTTCTTGGTATCGATTCGATCAAAGTAGAAAAAGTAGAAAACTTCTTCGCTGCAAGAACTGCGGGCGACTATGATATCGCTTACTATGGATGGTATATGGATTACACCGATCTGTCCAATATGTTTGGCGCACTGGTAGGCATGGGCAGCTCAAACGCGTTCTGGACCAGCGATGCTTATGACGCAGCTTACAATGCAGCAGTCAGCACCGCAGATCAGGCTGAGCAGTGGGAAAACTACAAACAGTGTGAAGCTGTTCTGGCCGAAGAACTCCCGGTTTCTGTGATCCTTCACAGTATGAGTTCCTATCTGTATGATGATGTGAATTACTCCGGTCTGGTTTACTCCTGCGGAAACTTCGTATTCACCTATATCACAGCAAATTAACAGCTATTCATCACTCCAGACTCGAAATGCCTCGCATTCCTTGTTGCGGATGGATGAACAGTTACACACAGTAGGATAAAAGGAGGCCGTTGCAAAATTTTGACGTTCCGTCATAGATTTTGCGGCGGCTCTTTGGTATCGTATAGGAAACTTCGTCTCCTATACGATAAAGCCCTTCGGGCAAAGATGCGCAGCTACGCGCGCGGAACAAAAGCTGTGCTGCCCCAATTATTGATC
>CACYXH010000039.1:19070-32141 GCA_902778245.1 uncultured Lachnospiraceae bacterium
TAAAGCCCTTCGGGCAAAGATGCGCAGCTACGCGCGCGGAACAAAAGCTGTGCTGCCAAAATTATTGATCGCGGAGTGTGCGAAGCACACTTTTGTTCTATATCATGAAGAGGATGTTTGAAAAATGAAAATCTGTAAAATAGAGCTTGGATATATAGATATTCCTCTGGTGACGCCTTTCAAGACGGCGCTTCGCACGGTAAGCAGTGTCAATGACCTGATCGTGAAAGTGACGGCCGAGGACGGAACCGTCGGGTACGGGGAAGCGCCGCCCACGGCGGTGATCACCGGGGATACAAAGGAGTCCATAGAGGCCGCCATTCGGGGTTATATTGCTCCGGCTATACTTGGCATGGAGCTGGAACCTCTGGATGCGGTAATGGAGAAGATGGAAAAAACCATTGCAAAGAACACCTCGGCTAAGGCCGCTGTGGATATTGCATTGTATGATCTTTACGCAAAAACCAGAAAACAGCCCCTGTTTCGCCTTTTGGGGCAAAAGCATCCGGGGGAGATCCGGACGGAACTGGAAACAGATCTGACCATTAGCGTCAATGAGACAGAGGAGATGGTGCGGGATAGTGTTCTGGCGGCGGAGCAGGGATTCCATATCCTGAAGGTTAAGGTGGGAAAAGGCGGAGAGAAGGATGTGGAGCGCATCCGTGAGATCCGAAAGGCTGTGGGCGAAGAGGTCATTATACGGGTTGATGCGAACCAGGGGTGGAGCCGGGAAGAGGCAGTGCGCACCATACGGGCAATGGAAGACGCCGGTTTAAACATTGAGCTGGTGGAACAGCCGGTGTCCTACCATGATTTTAAGGGGATGCAGTATGTGACAGCAAATGTACAGACGCCTATCCTGGCGGACGAGAGCGTTTTCTCTTACGAGGATGCCCTCCGTATCATTGAGGAACGCGCTGCGGATTATATCAATATTAAACTGATGAAGACCGGAGGAATCCATCAGGCCATGCGTATCTGCGACGTGGCAGACCAAAGCGGGATCAAATGCATGATCGGGTGCATGTTGGAGAGCAAGGTGTCTGTCAGCGCAGGCGCTCACCTTGGCGCGGCCCGGGGATGCATCACCATGGCTGACCTGGATGGTCCGTCCCTGTGCAAAATCGACCCCTACACCGGAGGCCCCACCTACACCGGTCCCAAGATCCTCCTCCCGGAAAGTGCAGGTATCGGCATTACGGAAATGCCCGTAATATTTGAGGCAGTGTAGCAATACATAGAAATACACAAACGGTTTTAAATGAAGCGCCAGTCCTCAGGAGAGAAAGTGGGTTTTCATCGGATCATTTTCTCTCCTGAGGACGTGAAGTTTATAAATTTATGGAGAGAAAAAGATGAACAGTCAATTGGGAGTTGTGACCGCTATGCATTGTTATCTGCGAAAGGCTCCGGGGAGCAGCAATGCGGAAAATGGCAGCGGTATCGAGGATGAAATCTTTTCCGGCTGGGCAATACGTCGGTTGGAAGAACCGGACGAAAACGGCTGGGTAAAAATAGAGACGCACTATGGATATGAAGGCTATGTCAATACCGGTGAATTTCGCGAGATCCAAAAGCAGGAGTTAGAGCAGCGCCAGTCAAAGGAAGAGTTCTTTCGGATCGGCATAGGCGAGGCGGATCTGCTTACCATTCCAAAGGTGCAGGGGCTTCCCCTGGAACTTTTGATGAAAAACGCTATCGTACAACTTATTCAATGGGAAGAGACGACAGGATGGAGCCGAATTCGGACAGCAGCAGGCCAGGAAGGATATGTACACACGAAATATCTTAGCAGGCGCATGGATGATGACGCTTATCTTCTTAGCACTGACATGGAGGAACTTGACAGAAAGCAATATTTTCTCTCTCGCATCGCTGATCAGTTTGGGCAGGCAGGCATGGAGGAAGAAAGATCCGGGATGGAGGAGCAACTGCGGGTTTTGGTAACAGAGAGCGCCAAAGCCTATCTTGGCACCCAGTACCGCTGGGGAGGAAAATCCTCTCAGGGCATTGATTGCTCCGGGCTTGTTTTTATGAGTTATATGGAACATGGAATTTTAATTTACAGGGACGGAAATATTCTGCCGGACTATCCGGTGCATGAAATTGACCGCAGCCAGATCAGGCAGGGAGACTTATTGTTTTTCCCGGGACATGTGGCCATGTATCTCGGAGACGGAAAATACATTCATTCCACCGCGTTCGACGCTTCGCCCTGTGTGAGGATCAACAGCCTGAAACCGGAGGACGAAGATTACAGAGAGGATCTGGACAAAAAGATGACCAGGTGCGGGAGCATTTTTTAAGAAAGGAAGGCCACAGATATGGCACAGCAAATTAGGAAATTTAACAGCGAAGAACTTACCTCCCTGGCATACGAACTGCCGGATGAGGTTTTAAAATATAAAATGTGCGGAGATTTCATGGGTGCAAAGGAGGCTATCGCCCGATGGCTGGAACGCCCGGTGGCAGAGGGAATGAAAGGGAGACTGCGCCTGGAACTGGTGTTTCTGGAGCAGCTTAGAGAACAGTTTCCCTACACAAAAGAGACGGCCATAGCGGCTTTTTTGCCGAAGGTGCCCGATTTTACTGCCCGGGATCTGGAACGCCTGGACAGAGAAGATCTGGCGGAGTGGATCTGGCTGGACGGGGAAAAACATTACATCCACAATATTGTGAGAAATGCTCTTGGAAAGGATCGGGAATTGCAGGAACGGGCAGGCCTGGAGACGGAAGAGGCACAGGAAAAGCAGATCTTAAAAGATGAGATCCAATTTATGAGAGAAAACGGCAGCAGCACCTGGCGTTTTCATGTGCGTGCCTCGATCCGCCTGAAAGAGGAGGAGTTCTATCCGGGGATCGTGCTGAAAGCCCATTTGCCAATTCCCGCGAAACGCTATCAGGTTCAGGAAGTAAAAATCCTCTCCTATGATGACGGAATGAAAGCAGTTGACCCGGAAGATGCTCTGTTTCGCACCATATATTTTGAAGATACATTGCAGGAGAACCGGGAGTTTTATGTAGAATATGATTACATCGTGAAAGCAGAGTATCACGATATTTCCATGGCCGGTGTGGAAAACGCTCACCGCCTTGCAGATCCGCAGAACCAGGAATATCCGGAGAAAATGGCAGAGTATCTGAAAGAACAGTATCCGCACATCCGTTTTTCTCCGTATCTGCGGGCATTGGCAGGCCAGATCGTTGGAAATGAGACAGATCCCCTGGAAAAGGCGCGGAAAATATACGACTATGTCACAACGAAAGTACATTATTCTTATATGAGAGAGTATTTTCTGATTGAGGATATTCCCCAGTACTGCGCGCGAAACTTAAGGGGAGACTGCGGGGTTCAGGCGCTGCTCTTTATCACGCTGTGCAGGATCAGCGGGGTTCCGGCCAAGTGGCAGTCCGGGCTTTATTCTCACCCCTGCTATATCGGGGCGCATGACTGGGCAATGTTCTATGTGCAGCCCTACGGATGGCTCTACGCGGACCCGTCCTTTGGCGGTTCCGCTTTCGCGGATAAGGATGAGGCGCGCCGGGAATTTTATTTCGGCAATCTGGATCCGTTCCGTATGCCGGCCAACAATGCATTCCAACAGACCTTCCTGAACCCGAAACAGTTCCTGCCCATTGATCCGTATGACAATCAGCTGGGAGAACTGGAATCAGATCGATGTGGTTTTAACAAAGACCAGGTGGAGAGCGGGAAGACCTTGGTGGAGGCTGTTCGCCTATAAGAGGCGAGATCAACATGGCAAAGCGAATTTATAACTCCACTCCAAAGCAGGATGGTTTCCGTATGCCTGGAGAATTTGAACCTCAGGAGCGGATTTGGATGATCTGGCCGCAGAGGCCGGATACCTGGAGGGACAATGCAAAGCCGGCCAAACAGGCATACGCGCAGGTGGCGAAAGCCATTGCGGAGTTTACACCGGTGACCATGCTGGTTTCTTTCGGACAGTGGGAAAATGCCGGGCGGCTGCTGGCAATTTCTGGAGAACCTGAGCATGACCGTAAAACGCCAAAATATGAGATCCGGATCCTGGAGATGGACTCGGATGATGCCTGGGCAAGAGATACGGGACCTTCTTTTCTGGTGAATGACAAAGGGGACCTTCGCGCCTGTGACTGGACGTTCAATGCCTGGGGCGGATCGGTGGATGGCCTGTTTGCACCCTGGGACAAGGATGATCTGATCGCAGGAAAAATCTGTGAGCTGACAAACACGGACAGTTATCGCACGGATGGATTTGTTCTGGAGGGCGGTTCTTTCCATGTAGATGGACAGGGAACAGTTCTGACTACGGAAATGTGTCTGCTCAGTGGCGGACGCAATCCCCATATGACGAAGGAAGAGATTGAGGAAAAGCTGAAACAATATCTGAACGCGGAGAAGGTCATCTGGCTAAAGGACGGTATTGATCCGGAAGAAACCAACGGGCATGTGGATGACGTGGCATGCTTTGTGCGGCCCGGGGAAGTGGCCTGTATCTATGAGGAGAATCCGGATAGTCCTTTCTATAAAGCCAGCCATGCGGCATATGAGATGCTCTGCGGGGCGGTGGACGCCAGAGGCTGCAGGCTGAAAGTACATAAATTGTGCTGTACGAAGCGGCCCATCCAGTTGCCGGAGGATTACAGGATAGCAGACTCCATCACGGCAGCGGATCGGAAAGCAGGCGATATCTGCATTGCTTCTTACGCGAATTTCCTGACCACCAACGGCGGCGTGATCGTGCCCCAGTACGGAGATGAAAACGATGCCCTGGCCCTGCGGCAGATTCAGGCACTGTTCCCGGAGCGCAGGGCAGTGGGGGTATACACCAGGGAGATTGTCTACGGAGGAGGCAATATCCACTGCATTACCCAGCAGCAGCCCCTCTCTTGTAGCGTCGATAAGCGTTAGGGGACATGGAAAATGTCTTTTTAAACATCCGCATAAAATAGGAGAGGTTGTCAAACCCACAGTCCTGGGCGATCCGGCTGATGGATTTTTCCGTTTCTGCCAGATAGTAAGAAGCGGTAGTCAGCCGGTAATCATTCAGATATTGAATAAAGGTCTGACCGGTCTCCTGTTTAAAAGTCCGCATAAAATGGGACGTGGAGTAGCCCACGATCTGGGCGGCCTGCTCCACAGTAATGTTTTCCCGGTAATGTTCTTTGACCCAGGTGAGCAGCACTTTCAGTCGATCAGAATGATTGGCAGCAGGATCTGCAGTGTGGATTTCCTGATTGACATAAAGCGCATGAAGAAACTGAAACAGAGCGCTCTTTACCATCAGAAAATAACCAGGTGTCTTCGCGTCACAAAAGCGATCTGCCTGGTCCAGAGCATCCGATACTTCATCGTGGAACGGATTGCCGGGAATGATAGGCCGGGGGAATGTGAGGGCTCCTGTCTGCAGGGGGTCGATGACATGAAGATCACACCAGTCATCCGTTTCCGTATTGTTCAGAATGGACAGGGAAAAAATAATGTTCTCATATTCCATTCGGGAATTTGCGTCTGCCTCGATAGAATGAGGCTCTCCAGGAAGGATTGGAACAATAAAACCTTCCGAAACCGGCATGCTGTGAAAATTCACGGTCACAGTGCCGGTTCCTTTTTTTATGTAGATAATCTCCATTTGGTCATGCCAGTGAAGAGAGACCCGGGGAAAATCCAGTGGGATCGTACAGACGTAGGTATTGTATGCAAAGCCCGGCCGGGAGTGGTTTTTTGTTTCGTGGTATTGTCTATATTCAGAAAGTTCCATTATATTACCTCCAGTATGATAGAATCGTACAATGAAACGGCAGTTATGTGCAAGAAAAAACAAAAAAAATAAATTATACTGGAATTATAGTACAATTCGGAAGCGAAGTAAAGTGTACAAGTGATTTTAAAGAAAAAGGAGAGAAGACTTATGTCTAAGACCGTAGCAAAACTTGCATCTTATACTGACAAACCATTAGCGCAGTGCAGCAATCTGGAACTGTTCAACGCACTGGTACACCTGGTTCAGGACACCGCGAAGAACACCGGATTTAATCAGGGAAAGAAAAAATTATACTATATTTCCGCAGAATTCCTGATCGGAAAACTGTTGAGCAACAACCTGATCAATCTGGGTCTGTATGACAACATCAAAGAAGAACTGGCAAAAGCAGGAAAAGATCTGACCCAGCTGGAAGAGTTCGAACTGGAACCGTCTCTGGGTAATGGCGGTCTGGGCAGACTGGCAGCTTGTTTCCTGGACAGCTGCGCGACGCTGGGGCTTTCCGCAGACGGCGTAGGCCTGGCTTATCACTGCGGCCTGTTTAAACAGGTATTTGAGAATCAGAAGCAGAACGAGACGCCGGATCAGTGGCTGCGCTGGGGCCAGGAGAGCTGGCTTCGCCGCACAGACAAGAGCTATCAGGTACAGTTCGGTGATTTTGCGCTGGATTCCACCATGTATGAGATTACCGTTACCGGTTATGAAGGAAAGAGCGGTCTCCTGCGTTTGTTCGATGTAGACAGCGTTGATGAGCGTCTGATCAAGAGCGGTATCCATTTCGATAAGAGCAAGATTGCAGAGAACATGACACTGTTCCTGTATCCGGATGACTCTGACGAGGCAGGAAGACTGCTTCGCGTATATCAGCAGTATTTCATGGTAAGCAATGCAGCTCAGCTGATTTTGGAAGAGAGCATTGCAAGGGGCAGTAACCTGCATGACCTGGATGAGTATGCTGCAGTACAGATCAATGATACCCATCCGTCCATGGTTATCCCGGAATTGATCCGTCTCCTGGAAGCCCGCGGCATTAAGGAGTCTGAGGCCATTGAGATCGTGACAAAAGTCTGCGCGTACACGAACCATACGATCCTGGCTGAAGCGTTGGAGAAATGGCCGAGCCATTATCTGGAGAAGGTTGCTCCGCAGCTGATGCCGATCATCCGTCGCCTGGATGAAAAGGTTCGCAGCGAGTATTCCGATCCCTGTGTTGGTATCATTGATGGCAATGGCCTGGTACACATGGCAAATATGGATATTCATTATACCCACTCCATCAACGGCGTGGCAGCGCTTCACACTGAGATTTTGAAAAATAGTGAACTGAATGCGTTCTATAAAATATATCCGGAGAAATTTAACAACAAGACGAATGGAATTACTTTCCGCAGATGGATCCTGGAGTCCAATCCGAAGCTGGCAAAGCTGATCACAGACGCGATTGGCGATGGATGGAAGAAAGATGCGGATGAACTGGAGAAACTCCTAGCTTTTGCTGAGGATGATGCGGTTTTGAAGAAACTGGCAGCCATCAAAAAAGAGAATAAGGCAGCATTCGGCGAATGGATCAAACTGCACCAGGGAACGGAGATTGACGACAGCGCTGTATTTGACGTACAGTCCAAACGTCTGCATGAGTACAAACGTCAGCAGCTGAACCTTCTGTGGATCATCCGGGAGTATCAGCAGATTAAGGCGGGCAAGATCCCGGCACGTCCCATCACCGCAATCTTCGGCGCGAAGGCGGCTCCGGCTTATGTTATCGCGAAGGATATCATTCATGCGATCCTGTCATTGAGCAAAGTGATCGACGCGGATCCGCAGGTGAACCCGTACCTGAAAGTGGTAATGATCGAGAACTATAATGTAACAGCAGCAGAGAAGCTGATCCCGGCGGCGGATATCTCTGAGCAGATTTCTCTGGCATCCAAAGAGGCTTCCGGAACCGGAAACATGAAATTCATGCTGAACGGCGCTCTGACTTTGGGCACCATGGACGGTGCAAACGTGGAGATCGCGCAGCTGGTGGGTGAGGACAATATTTACACCTTCGGTGCATCTTCAGACGATGTTATCGCTCTCTATGCTAACGGTTCCTACAACGCACGGAAATACTACGACGAGAACGAAGATCTTAGGAAGGCAGTGGATTTCCTGACGAGCCAGGAGATGCTTTCCGTTGGAAACGGAGAAAATCTGTATCGTCTGCATAACGAGCTGGTTGGCAAAGACTGGTTCATGACCTTCCTGGATTTCGAAGATTACTGCGAGACGAAGGAACGTATGCTTGAAGATCTTGCAGATGAGAAGGGCTGGGCGAAGAAAGCACTGGTCAACATCGCGAAGGCTGGCTTCTTCTCCAGTGACCGTACCATTGCAGAGTACAATAAAGATATCTGGCATCTGTAAGATGACGCGGGCGGCGTGATATACATGTACAAAGGTGTGATTGGCATGCTGTCGTGTCTGAAGGATATGAAGTAAAGGATAATCAAGAAGGCTCCGTGCCGCGTTGTGAAAGATCATGACAGCGGTGCGGAGCTTTTTTTGGCTTGCAATGCTTTTAGCAAATGTTATAATGGATTTGGAGTTTTATATTTCATAAGGAGAGATGAATAAAATGGAATCTTTACTTGCTATCTCAATCGCACTTTTGGCCGGGCTTCTGATGACCCGGGTCTTGAAATTAACGCGCCTGAATCTGCCGGATGTTACAGCGTTCCTGATCGCGGGACTGCTGGTTGGGCCGTACTGTCTGGGGAAAATCGGTGTTCCAGGGCTGGGCTTCACTTCCATGGAAGCAGTGGACAGCATGAGTGTGATATCCAACACAGCACTGGGATTTATCGCCTTTGCTATTGGTAATGAGTTCCGCCTGTCTCAGCTTCGCAGCACAGGAAAGCAGGCGGTGGTGATCGGTATCATCCAGGCGGTATTTGCGTCAATTTTGGTGGATATTGTTCTTGTGGGTCTGCATTTTGCATTGGGTCAGGATGTGCTTCCGCTCTCAGTGGCGGTCACTCTGGGAGCGATAGCCTCCGCTACTGCGCCTGCTGCAACTCTGATGGTTGTGCGTCAGTACAAGGCAAAAGGACCGTTGACGGATCTGCTGCTTCCTATTGTGGCCCTGGATGACGCCGTGGGTCTGGTGGTGTTTGCCATTTCGTTTGGTATTGCCCAGTCCATGCAGGGCGGAGAGATGAACGTATTTTCCGTATTGGTAAATCCGCTGCTGGAGATTGTCTGCTCTCTGGCTCTGGGAGCTCTCATGGGGGCATTGCTGACGGAACTGGAGCGGTTGTTTTATTCAAATTCCAATCGTTTGTCCCTTTCCATTGCTTTCGTGGTGTTAACTATCGCTTTATCATACATAAAAATACCGGCAGGTTCTGCGGAGATTTCTTTTTCCTCCCTGTTGGTGTGCATGATGCTTGGAACGGTATTCTGCAATATGAGCCCGTACTCTCTGGATATCATGAACCGGGCGGACAAGTGGACAGCTCCGCTTTTTGCCACATTTTTTGTGATCAGCGGCGCCGGACTGGAACTGAGCGTGTTCCGCTATCCGGTTATTATTATCATTGGCGTTGTGTATATTCTGGTGAGATGCGCCGGAAAGTATCTGGGAGCCTTATTTAGCAGCACTATAACAAAGTGCGATTCTAACGTGAAAAAGTATCTTGGCATTACGTTGTTTCCCCAGGCAGGCGTAGCCCTTGGTATGGTGGTGAGCGCCCAGGCGCTGGGGGGCGACGAGGCGGTGTTGATCCGGAATATCGTTCTCTTTGCCGTCCTGATCTACGAGATCGTGGGACCAATGCTGACCAAGATGGCCCTTACCGCGGCGGGCGAGATCGTGGAGCCCTCAGCGGAGAAAAAGAGCAGAGAGAGGTTTGAACACCGTTAATACAAAATCACACAGGAAGAGTGTATCTGTGAAGGTACTGAATTTTTACAGAAAGGCGTCGTATATACCGCATGATAAGAAGAGTATTATCCCTGGTTTGTAATATTGCAATCGCAATTCTCGTTCCCATGGCATGGTCGATGATGGCGTTTCAGTTTGATCCCTCCGGCGCATTGACATCAGTTGGTTTTACAAACCTGAAATTTTTTACCGTACTGTCGAATCTTCTGGCAGGCGCTGCCTCCCTCTTGTACGCGGTGGAGCTGGTTTTTGTCCTGAGAGGAAAGAGGGAGAGGGTCTCGCTCCTGGTACATAAATTAAAATATGCAGGGACGGTTGCCGTCACACTGACGTTTCTGACGGTTCTGGTATTTTTGGGGCCGGTCTTTGGATTTGGTTCGATGTATGTCGGTGCGAATTTCTGGTTTCATCTGTTCATACCGCTGCTGTCGCTGCTGGGTTTTTGTATGTTCGACGGCATGGAGCCGCTGCCATTTCGCAGCACATTTCTTGCGGTGATTCCCATGCTGCTATATGGTCTTTGCTATCTGGTGAACATTCTGGTAAATGGTGTTGGGGAGGGGCGTGCTGCCAACGACTGGTACGGATTTGTGCGCTGGGGATTTCCGGTCGGTATGGCTATTTTTGGGATAATCACACTGGGAACATGGATGATCGCAGTGATAATTTATGGAATCAGTCAACATAAAAACAAAAGAGAGAAAGAAGGAAGTGTATGACATTAAAGGAATTGGAAATTGGAAAAAGCGCCGTTATTACCACGGTGGGAGGGCAGGGGGCTCTGCGGCAGCATTTCCTGGACATGGGTGTCATTCCGGGCGCTGAGGTGACCATGGTAAAGTATGCTCCTATGGGGGATCCCATGGAACTGATGATCCACGGCTATGAACTGACGCTGCGCCTGGCGGACGCGGATCAGATTGACATAGAGCCGATCACGGAAAAGAAGAAAGAAAAAGAAAAGCTGCCCGGAGGTCAAAAAGCAGAGCATCCCGGGCTGGGAGAGGGCGGACGTTTCCATACAGAGGGCAGCGGAAAGGAACTTCCCGAGGGCACGACCCTGACCTTTGCTCTGGTGGGCAATCAGAACTCCGGAAAGACTACCCTGTTCAACCGTCTTACCGGCGCGAATCAGCATGTGGGGAACTTCCCCGGAGTGACAGTGGACCGAAAGGACGGAGCTATCAAGGGACATCCGGATACATTGGTCACGGATCTTCCCGGTATTTATTCCATGTCTCCCTACAGCAGTGAAGAACTGGTATCCAGAAATTTTGTGCTAAATGAGAAGCCGAAGGCAATCATTAATATTGTGGATGCCACAAATATTGAGCGAAACCTCTACCTGACCATGCAGCTTCTGGAAATGGATGTGCCGGTGGTGGTGGCGTTGAATATGATGGATGAGGTGACAGCCAACGGCGGAACCATAGATATAAATGCGATGGAATCCATGCTGGGCACTCCGGTGGTTCCCATCTCAGCGGCCAAGAATTCCGGTGTGGAGGAGCTGATCGGTCATGCGATACATATTGCTCACTATCAGGAAAAACCGCTGCGGCAGGATTTCTGTGACGAGAATGACAATGGCGGGGCAGTACACCGCTGCATGCATGGCATCAGCCACCTGATTGAGGATCACGCGAAAAAAGCGGGGATTCCGCTGCGTTTTGCGGTGAGTAAGGTGATCGAGGGGGATTCCCTCATTCTGTCTCAGCTGATGCTGGATGACAATGAAAAAGAGATGGTGGAGCATATCGTCCTTCAGATGGAGACTGAGCGCGGTCTGGACCGGAGCGCGGCCATTGCGGATATGAGGTTTGCGTACATTCAGAAAGTCTGTCAGCGGACCGTGAAGAAACCCCGGGAGAGCAAGGAACGCATCCGAAGCGAGAAGATCGACCGGATCCTCACCGGAAAATATACGGCTATCCCGATGTTCATCGGTATCATGGGACTTGTGTTCTGGCTTACCTTTAATGTGGTGGGAGCGTGGCTGCAGGAACTTCTGGAGATGGGCATTGACGCCCTTACCGGAGTAGTAGAAAACGCCCTGGTAGCGGCCAATGTCAATGAGGCGATCCAGGGGCTGATCATTGACGGTATCTTTGCCGGAGTGGGCAGCGTTCTGAGTTTCCTGCCTATTATCGTAACGCTGTTTTTCTTCCTTTCCCTTTTGGAAGACAGCGGTTATATTGCCCGTGTGGCGTTCTTTATGGATAAATTGCTGCGAAAGATCGGTCTGTCGGGGCGGAGTATCGTTCCGATGCTGATCGGTTTCGGATGTACGGTTCCGGCGGTCATGGCTACCAGGACGCTTCCCAGCGAGCGGGACCGCAGAATGACAATACTGCTGACCCCGTTTATGAGCTGTACGGCAAAGCTGCCGATCTACGCGTTCTTTGTCAGCGCGTTTTTCCCGAAGAGGGGCGCACTGATCATGATCGGACTGTATATCCTGGGTATCGTGATGGGAATTTTAGTGGCGTTCCTGTATCGGAAGACCCTGTTTAAGGGCGAGGCAGTTCCTTTCGTGATGGAACTTCCTAACTACCGGATGCCGGGGGTCAAGAACGTAGCGCAGCTTCTCTGGGAGAAAGCGAAAGACTTCCTGCAGAGAGCGTTTTCCGTCATCCTGATCGCAACGATCGTGGTATGGCTGCTGCAGAGTTTTGACCTGCATTTCAATCTGGTGGAGGATTCCCAGAACAGTATTCTGGCTATGGTTTCCGGAGTGATCGCGCCTGTCATGCGTCCTCTGGGATTGGGAGACTGGAGAATCTGCACCTCTCTCATTAGCGGTTTTATGGCAAAGGAAAGCGTGGTATCTACTCTGGAAGTCTTGTTTGCCGGAAATGTTACGTCGGCCATGACATCCCTGGGCGCGGCGTCACTGCTGGTATTTTCTTTGCTTTACACGCCCTGCGTGGCGGCGGTTGCGTCCATCCGCAGAGAGCTTGGCCGCAAATGGGCAGTGGGCGTGGTGTTCTGGCAGTGTGCGGTGGCCTGGATCGCGGCGTTTACCGTGCGGCTGATCGGTATGCTTCTGGGAGGTGCGTAAAGGTTGAGTGCAACGGATATTCTGCTGATCGTTAGTGGTTTTCGTTTTGGCATCAGCGAAATGCGTCCGAGATAAAAAGCGGGGGAATAGCTGCTGCGGCGACTGCACGAAGTGCGGCGGCTGTGGCAGGAAGTGATGGAATACTCACTCATTAGCGGATGTGGGAGTCCCAGAATGTATCGCCCTTCCAGCCAATAACGGCGGAAGAAAAGGGGGGTTTGTTATTCTGCCGATCGTGCTTTGTGGCCAGATATACGTAGCCGGCTCCTTTGTGCAGCAGCGGAATGTTGAAGAGTACGATGAGGATGTTTCCCAGG
>CACYXH010000040.1 GCA_902778245.1 uncultured Lachnospiraceae bacterium
TTTTCTAGTCAACTAACATCATAAAGAAAAACTGTATGATTGGGAAGTGGGAATTTTCTGCTTCCCTTATTTATTGCCAACGATAATTATACTCTTACCTATATTGAACGGAAGACAAATCACAAAACTAAAAGGAATATAAATTTACGCCTACGGTTTTATGTTCTCCAGAGAGATAATTTTAAGCGCTGTTTATGTGGGCGTTCTCCAGCGAAAGATCCTTCAGTTAAACTACAGGTTGATCATATTATTCCTTGGGCAAAAGGTGGCGAGACGGTTCTGGATAATCTTCAAACATTATGTAGTAAATGTAATTTAGGAAAAAGCGATACGATGGAGTAGTGAAAAATGATTGATTTTGTAAGCATTAAAGTGCTACTAATTTCATTGCTCTTATTGCACAGTTAGGGAACGTCTGAAGCCCCTTTGGATGGAGGATTTCGTGCACGAGATGTCCCAACCCTGCCATGGGGAGCTCAGGATGTCGCTGTGTTACATTCATGAAGATGACTATCAGAAAGCGATTGAGACTGTGAGAGAAGGTTCCGTTATATTCCGAAATAGGGATTTGGAAATCAATGATGCTATTCGGAAGTATTGCGAAACGAAACCGCTTAATCAATAGAGAGAAAGGGAAAAGAATATATGCGTTTCTTGGATAAATTTTTTAAGAAAAATAGCAATAATAAATCCGATCTGGAAATGCCGCAATATCTGTACAGCGAAAGCGAGTTAGAAGAAGTGGACAAGTATATTGGTGAGACTTTTGGCGAGTTCCCAAATGTCTTACATGAAATTGTATCTCCCGATATTCATCTTGATGTGTGCGTTATTCCGCCGACTGACGATGAACCATTTTACAAGCTGGTTACCATGGGGGCTGGTGCTTATGAAATGAATGTTCCAGAGCAGTGGAAGGACTACAATATTGAATATGCCGAATATGTAATATGCCTTCCCAAAGACTGGAATATTCAAAGCAATAACGAGACAGATTATTGGCCGATCAGAGTTCTGAAAGATGTTGCCAGATTACCGATTTGGTGCGATACATGGCTTGCGTTTGGACACACTACACAGGCCGATGAAGAAGGCACGGCATATGCTGCTAATACCCGATTTAACAGTGTAGTACTTGACTTCGCGACAAATCAAAAAGGAGACATCCGACTGGAAATGTCTTCCGGAAAGGTAATCAATTTTTACCAGATCATTCCTCTGTATCCGGAAGAGCTAAAGTTCAAGATGGAGAACAATGCTGAGACTCTTTTTGAAAAGTTTAACGAAAAAGGGATTCCGTACAAGGTAGTTGATGTCAACAGAAATAGCTTTTGAGAAACAGCAAGGATAGATGAGAACCAGCACAACTTTGCTTAGAATTGAAGTTGAGATTGATATTTGGATAAATATTATGATACTATCAGAATTAGAATACTTGGAAGGAGAATGATGTATGTTAAAAAGGTATGTTATTGCTCAGTAATCTGGGTTTAAAATAAAATGGATAGTTAAGCTCGGATGAATCCCGAAAAGACAAGGAGGATTTCATGAGCTATATCAAAGCAGAAGATATTATAAAAATGGAATTTCTGTAAATGAACTTGCGGAAACGTATTCCTTAACAGAGAAGACCATCTATAGAATCTTAAGGACGGAAAATGTTAAAAGTATTGGAGAATGCATTTTGAGTGAGTATACATATATAACTTTAGAAGAGAAGCCGGAATTAAAAAATGCAGCGGCTGAGTGGTTTCATAGCAAATGGGGAGTACCTGCAGAGGCGTATCTGGAGTGTATGACGGAATATTTGAACAAAACAACAGATAATGGTTGGTATTTGTGTCTGTTTGGCGACAAAATTGTTGGAGGAATGGGAGTTATAGATAACGATTTCCATGACAGAAAGGACTTGAGTCCGAATGTATGCGCCGTATATACAGAGGAAGAACATCGTGGTAAGGGCATTGCCGGGGCACTGCTTCGTATGGTTGTTCAGGATATGAAGTCCAAAGGAATCACGCCGCTTTATCTTGTAACGGATCATACGGGATTTTATGAACGTTATGGCTGGGAGTTTCTTTGCATGGTTCAAGGCGACGGCGAACCGGAAATGACACGAATGTATATACACAAATAAGAGTATGATATCGTTGAAAAATGTGGACTGTCTGTGCGGCAGTCCACATTTTTGTGATAGTCCGATGAGTTACGGATAATTTCAGTAAGCGATTGAAAATCATACTCAAATTAGTATAATAGAATCAGTAATGAGGCGTAACTTTACAATTCCAGGGAGAAAAGGATGCGAACGATTGCGATTATCAAGAAATGTGCGGAATGCGAGAAAAATCTGATTTTATCATCCGTTGAAAAAGAGGATAACGTTTTGTTTTTTGATGATGAGAAAGAACTTCTGAAAAGCGGGGATTGTGCGAATATAGAAATTGTATTGGGTGAACCTGAGCACAGTACGATCCGCTCTATGAAAAATCTTAGGTGGATTCAGATGACTTGGGCAGGCGCCAATAAATACACTTCCGCGCAGGATTTTCCTGAGAATATTATTCTGACCAGTGCTTCCGGCGCTTATGGGTATGTTATTTCAGAATATATCATTGCCGGAATCCTCGCATTATATAAAAATCTGTTTTCATATCGTGCCCAAATGCAACGTGGTGGTTGGAAGCTAATTGAGAGTGACGATACATTAGAGGGAAAAAGAGTACTTATTTTAGGAACAGGAAATATTGGACAGGAAACTGCAAAAAGGCTTAGATGCTTTGGAACGTATACGGTTGGAATATGTCGTACTCCCGGCAATGAACATTTGGATTTTGATGAAATCTACACAACAGACAGTATGGATCTGCAATTGCGGAGCGCGGATGTGGTCATTATTGCGCTTCCGGGGACAGCAGAAACGGCGGGAATGTTTGATGCGGAAAGAATAAAAAAGATGAAGGAAAACGCTATTCTTGTAAATGTAGGACGTGGATTTGTTGTAAATACGGATGCATTGACAAATGCTCTTCGCCAAGGATTGCTCGGAGGTGCAGTTCTTGATGTTATGGATCCGGAGCCTTTGCCGGAGAAGCATCCGCTCAGACATATGGAAAACGTAATATTGACTCCGCATATTTCGGGAATAGGATGGGGAAAAAATAAGTATACGAAGAAGAGGATTTTAGATATATTCTGCGAAAATCTGAAACGAGATAGAAATAATGAGCGGAAAAGAAATATAATTGATTTCAGTAAAGGGTATTGATTTACATGGTCAGGAGGCATTTTCGATGATCATTGTAAACCTATTATAGATGATATTAAGGAATTTCAGCGCAGGGAACTGCCCCAGAACGCTGTTCAAATGAACACGCCGCGTTCTATGGATGAACTGCTGAAAAAGGCATTTCCAATAGCCGCTGCGTTGAGCGCGGTATTGTTTGTAGTCATGTTTTATGAAGACGATTTATATCGGATCAGTGAATAGCTTGGTTTGGCTGACAAAGGAGGTTACTGTATGATCATCAATACAGGACAGCGTACAGACATTCCCGCTTTCTATGCGGAGTGGTTTGCGAACCGACTGAGGGAAGGATATGTCTGCGTCAGAAATCCCTACAATCCGAAACAGGTCAGCAAGTATCAGCTGAATTCGGAAGTGGTCGATGTGATTGGCTTTTGTACAAAGAATCCGGCGCCGATGTTTCCCTACATGGATCTGCTGAAAGAGTACGGACAGTACTGGTTTGTCACCATCACGCCATATGGGAAAGACATTGAGCCGAACGTTCCGGACAAACACCAGTTGCTTCGGGCATTTCGGCAGTTGTCAGAGCTCGTTGGTACAGATGCGATCGCCTGGAGATATGATCCGATTTTCCTAAACGACCGGTATACGGTGGAGTATCATCTTCGGGCGTTTGAGAAGATGGCTGCAGAGCTGGAAGGTTATACCAGTACTGTGGTGATCAGTTTTATTGATCTATACCAGAAGGTGAAAAGGAATTTTCCCAAGGTCCGGCAGGTGGATGAGGACAACAAACGGTTGTTAGGAAAGGAACTCATCGAGAGGGCCGGAAGGCACAGAATGGTCGTGAAACCCTGCGCGGAGGGAACTATGCTGGCGGAGTTTGGGGCGGATTGCTCCGGGTGTATGACTGTGGCAACATATGAAAAGGCAATCCATAAGAAACTGATTGTTCCACCAAAAAAGCCAAATCGGACAGAGTGCGCCTGCTATCTTGCCTGTGATATCGGAGCGTACGACACCTGTGGTCATCTGTGCAGATACTGCTACGCAAATAATGAAATCGAAATGGTAAAGAAAAATTTGAGTGCTCATGATCCGAACTCTCCGTTTTTGATAGGGAATTATATGGAGGGAGATGTCATTCATGAGGTGGAGCAAAGGTCGTGGATTGATCCGCAGATTTCGATCTATGATATTGCACCTGCGAAAGCGATGGGAATGGGTACGATTTGGATAAAGCAAGGCTTTGGAGGGTTATGGAATTTAGCAGAAGAGATAGAAAAACCAGACAAAATAGTTTATCATTTATCTGAACGGAAGGAATTGTAGCTTCGCACAATTGTCTTTCTTATTTTGGGATGATATAATCAGAGCATTAGTGTAAAAATGAAGAGGAGGATAATACCATGGAAGCAATGGAACTGATGAGGATGCGACACAGCGTGCGGCAATATCAGGATAAACCGATCCCGGACGAGATCAGGAAGCAGCTGAAGGAACTAACAGATCAGTGCAATAAGGAAGGAGAACTCCATATCCAGATCATTTATGATGAGCCCGATTGCTTTAACTCCCGCATGGCACATTATGGACGGTTTGAAAATTGCAGGAATTACATTGCCATGATTGGCAGGAAATCTCAGGGATTGGAAGAGCGCTGCGGGTACTATGGAGAAAAGATTGTTCTCAAAGCACAGGAGCTGGGACTGAATACCTGTTGGGTGGCGCTGACGCATGGCAAGAGCAAAGCGGTGATCGCGCCTGATGAAAAGGAAGTAATAATTATCGCCCTCGGATATGGCAAGACGCAGGGCGTGGCAAGAAAGAGCAAAGATGCGTCCGCGGTAAGCAATGCTGCGCCCGACTCGCCGGAATGGTTCAAAAAGGGCGTGGAGGCGGCACTGCTTGCGCCGACGGCGATCAATCAGCAAAAGTTCCGGTTTACCCTGGAGGGAACGAAGGTCACGGCAAAGACCGCCGGCATAGGAACGAATCTGAAAACGGATCTTGGAATTGTAAAATATCATTTCGAGGCAGGATCAGGAAAAGGAAAAGAGATCTGGACATAAATTTGAACATTACCATACGATAAGGAGCAGAGCAAGGTGTACCATATCATCGGCGAGACGTTCTTTGTGCCGCTCGCATCCCCCAACAAAACTGTATACTGGGAATGTATCTGCAAGCTGTTTTCAGTGATGAATGAGCAGCTTTCTTTTGGTGTGGAAAGAGATGTGCTGGTAGATGAACTGCAGTATTACTTTGAACAGGCGCAGGCAGCAGATATCCGGGAAGAGGAGATGGAGGGAAAGTCCGCCAGGGATAAGGCAAATTGGATGCTCCGCAAGCTGGAGGCGTACGGATGGATTGATATAGAGACGGACAAGAGCTATGTGCAGCGTGTCAATTTCAAGGAACACGCGGTGAAGGTGATCAAAACACTGCTGGAGATCGCGGAAGGGAAAAAGATTGAGTATCAGGGGTATATTTATACGATCTACAGCCTGGTTCGCAGCAATACCGACAATCCGGGCGTTGTGCTGCTGTCGATTGTCGAAAACACGGATATGCTGATCACCGGACTGAAGAATTTGAGTTCCAGCATAAAAAATTATATTGATGAGCTTACGAAATACAGAACACCCGCCCAGATCATGGATGTCCTGTTCAACGACTATATCGAGAATATCGTGGACAAGGCGTATCACAGGCTTTTGACCTCCGATAATGTATCGAAATTCCGGCCGGAGATTGTGGAGCGGCTGGAGAGCAGAAGCAGAAGCGCAAAATACATAGAAAAGGCAAGCGCGGACCTGGCGGGTATCCGGGAAATATCCGTGGAAGAGGCACAGGAACTCGTCTATCATTATATTCATCAGGTCATTGACGCATTTCAGAATATGGATGAGATCCTGTCTGAGATCAATCATAAGAATACCCAGTATCAGCGCGCGGCAATCAACCGGGCTAAATTTTATCTGATCGGAGGGGAGGACGTCAGAGGGCAGCTGAAAGAAATCCTGTCCGGTATGAGCGAAAAAATAGATGCGGAGCATATGGATCTGGGGGGCATCTATCGGATTGAATTTATCGATGAGTTGGTTCGGCTCTGCAGCGCGGCAGTGCTGGATGAAAAATCCCTCTATACGCCCATCGAGGGGAAGAAAGCGTTTGAGCCGGAAGCCATCGCGCAGGAAGAACCGGATCCGGAGCTTCGAAATGAAAAGCTAAGAAGGATGATGGAGAAGCTCGCCAAGGTGCTAAATCCCGAGAAAATCGGCGGGTACGTAGAAGAACAGCTGGCAGGGCGCAGGCAAATGCTCGCCTCACAGCTGCCTTTTGCCGACACAGACGATTTTGTGAAAATGATCTATGTGCGTCTGTATGGACAGCGAAAGAACATGAAGTACAGGATCTCGGTGCTGGGCGAGGCGGAGAAAAACGGATATCGGTTCCGGGATTTTGAAATTATACGAAAGGGCAGATAGAGATGGAATTATTAGAGGGAATGCTGCAGCGGGATAAAGGCGAGTTTTCCAGGATATGTAACCGGCTGCTGAGCAGTTGTTTTCTGTGCAAGAGAAATGAGACAAATAAGGCAGATTACTACTTCGTACTCAAATACCGGGAAAAGTTCTCGGAATATCTCTCGCTTCTCGGATACCGGCTGGAGATCAATGAGGAATACGGGGTGGTGCAGCTTACCAACCCGCAGAATTACAACCGATACAATCTGAAATTGTACGAATCGATTTTTCTTCTGATCCTGCGCATTCTATACGATGAAAAGAGACGGGAGTTGTCAGTGTCGGATGAGGTGATCATTAATGTGGGGGATATTCACGAAAAATTTCTGAGCCTGAAAATCCGCGACAAGATGATCGATAAGACAACGCTGCGCAACGCGATCAGCACCTTTCGGAGATTTCACCTGATTGAGGTGCTGGACCGGGATCTGACAAATGAGGATGCGCGGATTATCCTGTTTGATGCGATATTGATGGCGGTCCGGGTGGAAGATATCAGGAATGCTTATGAGAAGCTTGAGAAATATCGGAAAGGAGACAGAACAAATGAGGAAATTGACGAGAGTGAAGCTGATTAACTGGCATCGGTTTACCAACAGCATCGTCGATTTGGAAAACTCGACCCTGATCTCCGGAGAGAACGGCGCCGGGAAATCCACACTTCTGGATGCGATCCAGTTCGTGGTGACCTGTTCTGCCAATCATTTCAATAAAGCGGCACATGAGAACGGCAAGCGCAGGCTGACCGGTTATATCCGGTGCAAGACAGGCAGGGAGAATAAGCCGTATGAGCGCAGCGGAGAGATCAGTGCGCATGTTGCTCTGGAATTTTATGAGGAAAAGAAAAACAGATACTTCATCGTAGGGGCGGTGGTGGATTCTGCGTCCGAGGGACAGGAAAAGACGGTAAGATATCTGATGGATGGTGTGAGACTGGACGATGATCTTTTTTTCCAGGGAAATGTGCCAAAGTCCATCAGCCAGTTCCGGACCTCCAACGCGAAGCAGATCAAACAGTGGTGCACGACGGAGAAAGAAGCGCGGTCTATGATGAAGAACCGCTTTGGAAGACTGGAGGATAAGTTTTTCCGCCTGATCCCCAAAGCACTCGCGTTTCGTCCGATTGATGATATCAAGGATTTCGTGTATTCCTATGTGCTGGATGAAAAGGAGGTAAACATCGATGTCCTGCGGGAGAATGTGCGTTCCTATCAGGACCTTCAGAGGACGCTCGAAAACGTGAAGGTACGGATAGAGAAGCTGGAGAAAATAGCACAGACCCACGCTGCGGCTGTAGATGGACTGAAGAAAGACCGCATGTATGAATACTTCCTGGCAAGGATAGAAGCCGATCTGACCGAGGAGGAAATCCGGGCTTTGCGGGATACCCTCCGGTCGGAAGAATATCGCCTGGAGGAGAAGAACCGTGAGATCGCTGCGGTCAGTAAAGAGCAGGAGGAGAAGCAGCAGATTCGGGATGATCTGCGAACCGAACTGGCGGGAGACAAAGACTTCATCGCCAGGGATGAGCAGAAGAAAAAACTGCGGGAACTGGAAGTGCAAAAGGGAGCCCTGCAGGAGGAGCGCGAGAATCTGCTGGAGAGCGTCAAAGAGGCCCACCGGCAGGTGAAAAAACTCCTCGAGATCAGGGATGTGGCGGACTGCGTAAAGATTTACGGCGAAGATCTGGCAGAAATTGAGCGCAAGAGAGACATTCCGGGGATCAAAAATAATCTGGAAAAGGTCATCTCCTACAAACACGAGATGAGGGATAAGGTGTACGAAAAGCGTGCCCATCTGACGCAGCAGATGAGCCATGTCAGGGACGAGAAGCAGGAGATCGATCAGAAGATCGAGATGCTGATGAAGAAGCGGCTGTCCTATCCGGCGGATGTGGAGCGGGTGATCGGCGCTGTGAAGGAGGAGTTTCTGCGGATCGGAAGAACGCCCGCTCCCAGAGTGCTCTGCGAGCTGTTGGAGATCACGGATGATACCTGGCGCAATGCGGTGGAGGGATATCTGAATACTCAGCGGTTTTATATATTAGTTGAGCCGGAAAATTTTGACATTGCCCTGGGAACCTATGAGGCGCTGCGCAAAGAGGGAAGGGCGTACGGAGTAGGACTGATCAACGCGCAGAAGCTGGAGGAATACGATCAGGCGCCGGAAGGATCGCTGGCTACCGTGGTGACCTCAAAAAATAAATATGCAAAGCGTTATATCAATATGGTACTTGGAAAGGTTGTGATGTGCGACCGCTATCAGGATCTCAAAAAGTACAAAATCTCGATCACAAGGGAATGTATGCGGTATCAGAACCATGTCGCCAGCGCATTGAAGCCTTCTACGTTTGAGACGCCGTACATCGGACTGAGCGCGGTGAAGGTTCAGCTGGAGCAGGCGAGGGCGAAAAGCAGTGAATTGAAAGGACAGTTGGAGCAGCTTGGCGGGCGGATCGAAACGTTAAGCCAAGTGCTGCCGCCGCTGTCCACGGAATATGATACGGATATCAAGTATCGGATCGACGTCCTTTCTGATCTGCAGCAGGTATTAGCAGAGATCAGGAATTGCAGAGACAATATTGCAACGCTGGAGAAAAATTCCGGCATGATCCTGAAGCAGGTCCAGCTCTCCGCCCTGGAGGAACAGCTGAAAGAGCTGTCCGGAAAGGCGGCAAATCTGACGAGGATCGCAGGTAAGATCGAAGAGAAGATCGATGCGACAAACGAGAAGATTACTCTTCGGGGAGCGGACCGTGATACCCAGAAGACGTACTGCCTGGAAATGGGAAGGAAAGCAGGGGAGGTGCTTCCTTCCTGGGATAAGGAATATGAAAAGAGGATTGCGGAACGAACGCTCGCTCAGTTTAAAGACAATTATTCCAGCAGAAGAAAAGCCAATCAGACAGCCACAGAGCGAGCCATCTCAGGAATGAAGGAATGTATGACGGAGTACAAAACGGCTCACGATTTCGGAGCCGCCGCCGCGATGGAGGGATATCCGGATTTTGAGGCGGAATATCTGAAGCTGAAGAATTCTGAGCTGCTTCAGTATGAGGAGAAGGTGGAGGCGGCCAGAGCGTCGGCAGAGGAAGAATTCCGGGAGCAGTTTCTGTCTAAGCTGCAGGAGAATATGAAGACGGCCCAGAGCGAGTTTCGGGAGCTGAACCGGGCGTTGAGCGACATTACGTTCAGCAATGAACGATATGAATTTCTGTTTATGCCGAGCAAACGTTACCGCCAGTATTATGAGATGATCATGGATGACTTTAACGCCATACAGGGAGAGTCCATTTTCAGCGGTATCTTCCATGAGACACACAAGGCAGTGATTGAGGAATTGTTCGAGCGGCTGGCATTGGACAATGACAATAGCGCAAAGGCATTGGATGAGTTTGTGGACTATAGAACCTATATGGATTACGATATCCGTATCCTTCACAGCGACGGCAGCTATTCTCTTTACTCTAAGGTATGTGAGGAAAAGAGCGGAGGAGAGACGCAGACGCCCTTCTATGTGACAGTGGCGGCTTCCTTCGTCCAGCTGTACAAAAGCGGTATCGGTGGTGAGGCGATCGGGCTTGTGATGTTCGATGAGGCCTTCAACAATATGGATGATGAGAGAATCGGAGGTGTTCTGGAGTTTTTAAGGAGACTTCCGCTGCAGATTCTCATTGCCGCACCGCCGGATAAGATACAGTATATCAGTCCGTTTGTGGAGGAGACGCTTCTCGTGATGACGGACGAGAAGGTAAGTTTTGTGGAGAGATATGTAAATGGTGCGATATGAGAAAAGGGTTTTAAACCGGCTGCTGGATACCTATGAAAAAAGCCTGCTCTCAACAGGAGAAAATAAGCGGAATATCCATATCGATCTGCCCTTTACCAGGCAGAATATGCCGGAATATTTTGATGAGAGTTCTGCGGAGTATGAGACGATCCATACGGTGATGAAGACCCTGGAGGAACAGGAATTCCTTCGGATCCTGTGGAAGGACGGAAAGCGGGATCATTTGATCCAAAAGGTCAGGCTGAATACAGAAAAGCTGGAGCAGATCTACGCGCATCTGGGCAGAGAACCCAAAACTCTTTTAGAGGAGCGGAATATCGCGCTGCTGATGGAGTATACGGCCCTGACTGCTTTCCCTTGTCCGGGAGGTGAGGGCGCGGGAAAGGTTTCCCCGGTCACGGCTGCATTTGCGCAGTTTCTTCTGGAACGCATCCGAAATCATCAATCAGTAAAGGAATATCTGGAACTGAAACATCCCGAAGAGACAAGGAGACTGCTGGAGGCAGTTCTTGGTGTGGAGCGGAACAAAAAGAGCTGCTATATAAGAGAATTCTCTATATGGAACTTTCAGGACACCAAATATTTTGAACAGATATTGCCGCGTGTCATCAAAGTATTCCGCAGATTTTGCAGTGCGTATGAGAATATGAGCGCGGCGGAGATCCTTGCGGAATACGGAATCTATCACACCCCCAACTATGTGTATTTGAAGGGTGAGGCCAGGATCCGGGTGGGGGATACCGGGATAGATCTGTTGCAGCTGCGTCAGGGAATCGGCCTTTCCGGAGAAGATCTGTCAGGCGTCAGCTTTTCGGATTTGTCGCAGATTGAAAAAGTGATAACCATCGAGAATCTGACCACTTTTTTTCGGTGGCAGGAGCCGAAGAGCCTGATCATCTACCTCGGCGGTTACCATAACGAAATCCGCCGGGAATTGCTGCAAAAAATATACCAGAAGATACCGGGTGCCTCTTACTTGCATTTTGGGGATGTGGATGCGGGAGGCTTCGCGATATGGAAGGATCTGCGCAGAAAAACGGGGATACCGTTTCAGCGGTATCACATGGATCTTGTGACCGTAAAGCGATATGAGCGTTATGGACGGCCCCTGACCGATTCTGACCGCACAAGGCTGCGCAGGATGGCGGAAGAATCGGAATTGCAAAATCTGATTGCGTATATGCTTGAACACAATGTTAAGCTGGAACAGGAATGCGTAGGACTGGACACTTGACGGATAATCTCGTTGATTTTGGTAAAAATAAATTTATAATATGCAGTTGACACAGCAGGTTAATTGTCATATTATAACTATAGAGAGGTCTCCATTAACCTTATGGTTTTGAACCATAGAAGAGATGAACATTAAAGAAGGTCTCCATTAACCTTCGGTAACCAATCCGTAAAGAGATGAGCATTAACGAGTGGGAAGCTTAGTCTTCCCACATTTTTTAACTAAAAATACAAAGGAGCAGTATTATGTTTACACTAGAGGGAAAGCTGACATTTATCAATATTGACCAGAACTATCTCAAAAGGCTGCATGATGCATGCTCAGAGGTATACTATAAACCTGATGGATATGAAAATAAGCCGTACATAGGAATTCTGATAAATAAAAATAATAGAAAGTATGCTATTCCGTTATCCTCAGCTAAAGAGAAGCATAAGACATGGAAAAATGTTGATAAAGAGTGCTATTTGATTTATGAGACGGTGAAGAAATCTTGTATGGGGCAGAATGACATATGGGTGGCAGCAGAACAAGATAATGTAAAGCATATTCTTGCGGTTATGGATATCAAGAAAATGCTTCCTATTGTTGATGGTGTTTACAGTAGAGTAAATATCAACCCTGATAAAAATGACACAAATGATGTCAAAAAATATAAGGATTTGTTGAATAAGGAATATTCTTTTTGCTTGAGGATAATTAATGAGGTTATCAGAAAAGCAAATAGGCTGTATGACAAGCAGATGGAAACAGGAAAAGTAGTTAAGTTCTGTTGTGATTTTAAAGTATTAGAGGAAGTGGCAGATGAATAGATGGGGATAACTTGCCAGGGTGCTTTAGAAAAGTAGGATAGAGCGCGCGATATGGGGAGGAAATCTCCTGCTGGTGGTTGAAAATGGCGAGAAAAAAATTGTGGTAGAGGGACGACGCCCAAAGTCAATGAAGGTAGACGGCGTGTATGTGGACGAATTTTATATGGGAAAAATACTGAGATCTTGAAAGTAATTAAGGGCAACTGTTCAGATGAAAGGAATGACATGATAAAAGCGATTTTTATGGATTATACCGGAACCATGGTAAAGGAAGATGAACCGTACACAAGGGAATTGCTGGGATATTTTCTTTCCCATAGCCATATTCACTCACCGCAGGAAGCGCTCCGGGTGGTCTGGGGCAAGATCAAGGAATTGGAAGAGGAGTGCTATGGCGAAACCTTTCTGAAAAAGGACGAGATGGTGGACCGGATATTCGAATGGTGCGGGACATATCACGGCTTGAGCGGTGATTTTGACTATATGCACGATATCTGGCGAAAAACGTGGATACATGCCCCTCTGTATGAGGATGTGAAACCGTTCTTTGAAACGTGTGAGCTTCCCATCTATGTCGTGACGAACGATGACTTATGCTACATCGAAGAGTCCCTGAAGGAGAAGGGCATCCAACCGGAAGGGATCGTTGCCGCGGAGCTTGTGAGGGCCTGCAAGCCGCACCTGGAGATATTTGAAAAAGCACTGGAGATAGCAGGTGTTTCCCCAGGGGAGGTGATCCATATCGGGGATTCGATTTCCTCTCATATCGTGCCGGCAAAGGCGGTGGGGATAACGCCGATCTATCTGGCAAGGAATGGAGCCGCGCCGGATGGCAGTATCCGGACGATACGTTCCCTGGACGAGCTGAGCGGACTTTTTCAAAGCTGAAATAGGAACGTGGTACTCGTGCAGGTGTTGCCGTAAAATAATTTGACAAATGAATACACTCCTCGTTTATCGAGGCGTTTGATTGGAGAATACATACTGCAATGAATATACTGAATCTGGAAAATATCACAAAGACCTATATGTCCAAAACGGTTTTGGACGATGTAAGCATTGGAATTGACGATGCAGACAAGATCGGTGTGGTGGGTTCCAACGGAACGGGGAAATCCACGCTGCTTGCCATCACAGCGGGCGCGGTCCGTCCGGATGCCGGCAAGGTGAACATGGGAAATGACGTGCGGATTTCCTATCTGCCGCAGAATCCTCAGTTTGACAGGAATAAAACTTTGCTGGAGAATATCACCGATACAATCTATGCAGGGGGCGACCACTGGGACAAGATGGGCGAGATCAAGGCGAAACTGGCGAAGTTTGGCATTGACGATCCGAATTGTGATCCGTCTGTTTTATCCGGCGGACAGAAAAAACGCGCGGCACTGGTGGCGGCTATCATGACGCCCTCGGATCTGCTGATCCTGGATGAACCGACGAACCATCTGGACGCGGAGATGATCGAGTGGTTGGAAGACTTTCTCCGTAAATATAGAGGAGCGGTGCTGATGGTCACCCATGACCGGTATTTTTTAGACGAGGTGACAGATCAGATCATCGAGCTGGATAAGGGCAAGGCTTATCGCTACGCGGCCAATTATTCCGGCTTTCTGGAACTGAAAGCGCAGCGGCTTGACTACGAGCGGGCCGCCGAGCGGAAGGCTGCGGCGCTCTATCGAAAGGATCTGGCATGGATACAGCGGGGCGCCAGGGCGCGCTCCACAAAACAGAAGGCTCATATCAGGCGTTTTGAGGAGCTGCGCGACCGGGAGCGCCCGGAGGAAGAACGGAATGTGCAGCTTAGCTCTCTGCCGTCCAGAATGGGGAATAAAACAATTATTCTGGAGGATATCTCCAAGAGTTACGGGGATCGGCAGCTGTTTGAACATTTCACATATACCTTTCAGAAACTGGACAGGATTGGGATCATCGGGCCAAACGGCTGTGGGAAATCAACTCTGCTGAAATGTATTGTGGGAGACGTGCTCCCGGACAGCGGCAGTATCGAGACTGGACAGACCATAGAGATCGGCTATTTCAGTCAGGAATACGATGCGCAGGCACAAACGCAAAAAGACACGACAAACGCAAGAGCAGCGCTGGACGAAAACATGCGCGTGATCGATTATATCAGGGAGACCGCGGAATATATCAGGACAGCAGAAGGACAGATGTCTGCCTCGGTGATGTGCGAGCGGTTCCTTTTTGATTCTAATATGCAGTATGCTCCCATCAGCAAGCTGTCTGGCGGGGAAAAGAGAAGGTTGTATCTGCTGAAAGTACTCATGGGGGCGCCCAATGTAATCGTCCTGGATGAACCAACCAATGATCTGGATATTCAGACTCTTCGCATCCTTGAGGATTATCTGGACACGTTTGCGGGAATTGTGATCACAGTCTCCCACGACCGGTATTTTCTGGACCGGGTTGTTACCAGAATATTTTCCTTTGAGCCGGATGGCGGACTGCTTCAAAGTGAGGGCGGCTATTCAGATTATTTAGAGCATAAAAGTCAACTTGATCCGTGTTTGGAGAAAAAGAACGTATCGAAAGAAGGAGAAGCGGCGGGCAGGAAAAATTACCGTGCGCACCGGGAAAAGACAAGGCTTTCCTTCAAGGAGCAGAGGGAGTACGAGAGTATAGAGGCCGAGATTGAAGAATTGGAAAACCGCGGCAGTGAGCTTGAGGAAGCAATTGCCGCGGCCACAACGGATTATTCCCGTTTGATGGATCTGACCAGGGAGAAGGAAGAAGTGGAAACTCAAATAGAACAAAAACTGGAGCGTTTTCTGGAACTGCAGGAGATGGTTGATCGATATTCGCAATGATTCCTGCCTATAACAAGTATTTCCCGGAAATGATATTCTTTTTGCAGGCGCTGATCTTTGCCCATTCGCAGTCACCACAGATGTCGTCCATGCGCTGCGCTGTCATGGTTTGATGGATTTGGCGGATCACATCCTGGTAGCGATAGGTTTTTTCCTCAAGACCATAATACTCTACTACTTTGCGATCAAATCGCCGCACTTTTTCTTCTGTCTCACAGCATTTCTGGTCCACTGCGTGGGGACAGGCCTGGCAGAGGATATCATTTCCGAAAATCAATGTTACCTCCGCATCGGGATCGGTGCGGAGTTTTTCTGTCACAGCATTCATATTCTGCACATAAATATCGTTATAACCATGCCCGCTGTAGCCCTGACTGCAGAGCAGATGATGCGGGCGAAACAAGATTTTATCAATTTTCTGCATACAAGGTATTCCCCGAAGATGTTTCTAACAGTCCGGCCTTGATCAATGTTTTCTTTAAAAGAAGGCCAAGGATCTCAGCCAGAACGATCTTAATGATGGCAGTAGGAATGAACGGAATCACGCAGGCCGCAAGAGTGCCGGCGAGATCCATTTTTGTCAGTGCCATAAACATGATACTGCCGACGGCATAATTTGCAGCTGCTCCGACAACCAGACCAATGGCTGTCATTATGTAGTCGTTTTTCTTACTGAACATACCTGCGCACCAGGCCATGATCGGGAAGGAGAGCAGGAAGCCTCCTGTCATGCCTGCCAGCTTGCTGATGCCACCGGAAAAACCTGCGAATACAGGCAGACCAACCGCGCCCAGCAGCAGATAGACAATGGTAGCGATGGTTCCCCGCCTTGCCCCTAAAACAATACCAGCGATGGGAATGATCAGTGTCTGCAGTGTCATGGGTACGCCCCCCGGAAGCGGAATTTCGAACTGGGAACATACGATGATCAGGGTGGCGAACAGTGCGATGTAGCAAAGATCCTGCACCATATTGTGATTTGTGTTGTTTTTCATTTTGCGGATACTCCTTTTATAAAGTTTATGAACGATTCGTTCATGGATTATTTTAGTAAAGGACCAAATAATTGTCAACTATATTTTAAAATAAGTAAACAATTACAGCGGATTTAAAAATATGAGATAGAGATTTTTTGATGAAGACAACAATGACTTAGCGTCGGGCATAGAATAGGGAAACAATGAATGAATCAGCGTATTCTTAGAAAACCGTAACCATTGAATGATTTATTTGTACTGCAAAGTAATAAAAACTTCATAAAATAAATAATCTTGTAAACACAGAACAACTATAGTATAATGGCGAAGATATAAAGCTTCCTGACAGATACAAAGGATGTCAGTGCAGCTATGATAGTAGCATAAAATGCAGAGATAGCCAGAGGAGGATATTATGAAGAAAACATGGAAGGAACGCACAGTGTCGTTTTTGCTGGCGGTGCTCATGGTGCTTGGAAATTTTTCAGGGGCCGTGGGCGCGGAAGAACCCAGCTTGGAAACGGAATTTACTGTTGCGGAGAATTTGCAGAGTAACCTGGAGGAAACTTATGATTACCAGGAGGACTTGGAGAACGGCGCCCCAGAACCATTTGGGGTACAACCGGAGACCACTGTCCAGTCGGATGTGACGGACGAAAAGGAAGAAACGTCGACGGAACTGGAGGGGGTTGATCCGCAGCAAGAGGAAGAGCTCGGGAATCAGGCGGAAACAGAGCAGGATACAGAGAAATCGGAGGACACGGAAGAAAACGGTACGGCACAGACAGATTCTGAAATTGAAGAAACGGAAGGATTCTCTATGCCGGCATTTTCGGCTGGCAGTACGGCAGAAAACGGAGTTCAGGTTTCCGCTTTTGCCCAAGAGGGTGCTTTCCCGGAGGGTACCACAATGGTGGTATCTGCTGCGTCCAGGGAGACAGTTATGGAAGCTGCACAGACCATAACGGTGCGAAAAGTGGTAGATGCTGCAGCGGTTGATATTTCTTTTTATAACCGGGAGGGAGAGGAGATTGAGCCGGCAGACAGATCCCTGGTACATGTTAACCTGAATACCACGGGTACTTCCGTGGAGGGCTCCAGTTTTATGGTGGTGCATGTCAATGACTGGATGTCTGCAGAGCAAGTGACGGATGTGAATGGCATCTCAGGTGACGGAGCCGAGTTTAATGCGGCTGAGTTCAGTATTTACGCAATCATTGGCACAGATCCCTCCGATGACGAAACAGCATTGGAACGCATTACCTATAAAATTTATGATAAAGAAGAGGGAAAGCTTCTGAGTACGCAGATCGTGAAAACAGGAGATACCTTGGTGGAGCCGCAGCTTCCGGATCCGGAAGAGGGACAGACTTTCCTGGGCTGGTTTACCAAATCGGAGGAGGGATATGAGAATTTTACAGGATTTGGAGGAAGCGTTGTTGTTGAGGATACAAACAAAGATACGGTAGTTCATGTGTTTGCCAGATATGGTCTTCTGTACACGGTTGCCTTTCATGATACTATTTGGGACGATGTGATCGTGGATACCATTTCGGGGGAATATATCCAGGGCAATACAAAAGTTTCTCTTGATGAAATTGTTAAGAGAACGGTGAAAGTAGACGCGGGCGCGGATAAAATGTGTACCGGATGGGCTTTGTCAAAACAGGATGCAGCAGATCGGAAAAAACTTGCGGAAGATTTGATGATTTCTTCAGCAGGCACAACGGATTTGTATCCGGTGATTGAGGATGGACATAGCCTTTTGTTTGATGCAAATGACACCAGTGTGAACAGAGCATCTTATACTTCTCCCCAATATCTCTATCCGGGAGAGGAGACAGTGAAACCGGAAGATCCTAAAAGAATCGGATATGCATTCCTGGGATGGAATACTGCAGTGGACGGCTCCGGAGATGATTTTGAATTTGGTAAAGAATTAACGAAAAACACAACAGTTTATGCTCAGTGGGAGGCACAGGAAGTAACATACAATGTAGTTTACTGGACAGAGATCCTGAGTAAAGGAACCACCGGCACCCACGACGCGCTGGACCAGGACGGGAGCTTTGATGAGAGCAAAGCGCTGTGGTCAAGGTATGGAGCAGGTACTGCCACTGCGCTGACGGGATCGAAAGTTAAAGTGACGGAAACGGATATGCCTGGCGGGATGTCTGTCCCAGAGTATTATGAGTTCTATAAGTCAGCAGAGAAGGAAGTGGCCGGAGACGGGTCTACAGAAGTTAATGTATATTTCAGGCTGAAAAGCTACGAGTTTCGGTGGATGTGGGATAACTATGAAAGTGTATCTGACAGGACGCCGGTGCTGAAACCTCTTGGTGATAATCTTGACCCTGAGGTAATCTGCTATGGTTGGAGCTGCCCTAATCGGTTGTACTATGGGTTCTATACTAACGTTGCCAGAGCGAGCATTCCCTATTACTGGATCGAGGAGATGGAAAAGGGAGGCAGCTTTTCTGCAATCTACTCCAGAGAAATGGTAAATATGCGTTTTTCTTATTGGGTAGAAAGTATTGAGGACGATAATGTCTACAATCTATATAGCACAGCTGATAAAATTTACGCAAAGAATACAACATATAGTCCTTCTAACACAACGAAATATACTGTTTTGGGATCGATTTCTAAACCGGAGAAACCAAGTGCGTTAATGCCTGACGGGCAGGAGTATCCGGTAGTCAATCAGCAGAATGTGGTGATTGAAGGCACAACGTATGCCCAGATTTATAATTGGTACTATCAGCGCAGAAGATTTGATCTTGTATTTAAAGATGTTGAGGAAAGTCCGGAATATGTTGCAAATTATGAGGGACTTACGAAACGGGATATAAAGGTAGAAGCCCCCATTTCTGCTTACTATCATGTGCCGGAGAAGGAAGGATATGATTTCCTGGGGTGGTATGATACAGATGGAACTCAGGTTACTGATGGAAACGGCAAGTTGATCGGAACTTTTGAAAATGAAATCATGCCGAACTTAAATACCACCAGAGAGGCACACTGGAAAAAGAGCGGAACGGTAACAGTTACCTTTGACCCAAATGGCGGTATGTTCCAAGACGGAACCGTAGAAGTGAAGGAATATGAAGAACCAAAGGATGAACTGTTCCCAACTGACGATATACCAGAATTAAACGATCGGGTGGGGTATGTCTTCAACCGATGGGTTTACGCAGACGGTGCAGAGGAAGGGAAACCCTTTGATTTTGAGAATACGAAGCTGATTGATAATGTGCATCTAAAGGCAAGATGGGTCAGTATGGCCAGTGTTCAAGTGGAATATGATGCGCAGGATCATGGAGAATTCGGGGATGGCAGTAAAATTTATGCTGATCCTGAGAAGCATCTGGACGGAACAGGAATCATTCTAAGAGGAGCGCCGGAAAAAGTGGAAGATGGCTGCTGCTTTATCGGCTGGCAGATGACCGGAAATTCCGCAATATACAAGGCGAGCAGCGCCGTAGCCATTGAAGCAGACAGCGATAACAAATGTATTTTTACAGCAATTTATGACGAAGCGCCCACGGATGCCCAATTAACATACCATTCCAATTACCCGGAGGAGACAGGACAGGAGAATCTTGCCTCAACCATTGTCAGAGCAAATAACAGCGGTATAAATGTGGCATCTCCCGGGGACTTTGGTTTCGCCCTTAAAGGCTACACCTTCCAGGGATGGAGTGAGACTGCGGATGGAGAAGTGAGTTATCAGCCCGGAAAAGAAGCTGGTATTGATAACCTCTCAGAGAATCACCTTTACGCGGTTTGGGCGATTAACAACTATAAGCTCACTGTCGATCCCAATGGCGGAACCTGGGAAGGGTACGAAAAACCCACGGAATATATTATGGAGTATCAGGAGACAAAGGAAATTCCGGATCCTATCTGGGAGGGATATATTTTTGCAGGGTGGACGCTTACTCCGATAGACAGTGAATCTACTTTGAATGAAAAAGTCTTTACCATGGGATTAAAGGATACTGTGTTGACTGCCCAGTGGAAGAAAGTAGTTCTAAGGAAAGAAACCATCAGCACTCCGGCTAACGGGACATCCTACGTATTTGGAGAGGATATCCGTTATAAGATTACGATTGTCAGTGAGGGAACAGTGGCTGTCAATAATGTTGTGATCAGTGATACCCTGACCGGCGATTCTTTCTTGATTGAGAAACTTGAAGCTGGAGAAACAAAGACTTTTGAGACAAATTATACCGTAACGGAGGCAGATATTCTGGCGGGAAAAGTTGTGAATGTTGCCACAGCCAAGGCAGAGGATGTTTCTGTAGATCCGGCAAGTACGGAGGATCCCACAGAAAATCCACGTAGTCACCTTACAGTTCACAAGACTATTGTCAGCACCCCGGC
>CACYXH010000041.1 GCA_902778245.1 uncultured Lachnospiraceae bacterium
TTCATACTCAATAATCAGCATCGTGTGACCGGAGTTTTCCCAATTGTCAACGGTCCTTGCCTTGCAGTATTTTGAGAAAGTGGGTGTAATATTGCTCTGTACCCATTTACCGATTCGGACCGTGTCCAGATCTACACTGGTTCCCACAGGCAACAGGTCGTAAAATACTCCCTTTTGGAACCGATAGGCATTCAAATACGGCTCCTTTTTATATTCAGAAGGTGCTGCTACTGAGTTGTACGCCGTCAAGGCCACCGTACGTGTCTCGACGCCGTCCACCGGGACATCCTGCACCGATCCCTCAACCGATTTCTCCAATACTGTATTATACCCCAGTTTGCTCAGGTAAAAACTGAGCCGTCCCGCCGGCTGATTTTTGGTATCCTTCTGAGAACCTTCCACAACGGTTCCGTTCTGATCCAATACCCTCAGGTATGCATTATTGGACACTATCACCCCCGCATATCCCCGATCCAGATCGGTCTTGACCCGTGTCTTCACATGATCTGTCCCATTGATCTGAAGGACTGGAACGCACACAAGGTTCGTCTCAAAAAAATCACTGGTATGGAGCAGTTTAAACTCACAGACTGAATCCGGAAGCGCGATGGTACAAGTTCTGGTTCCTCCAGCAACCGTATAGCTTCCGTCCGCCGACGCAAAGGTCATCTTTCCGTCCGTCGCTGTCACCGCCGTTCCATAGAGGTTAAATTCACTGCTGCCCGCCGTCCGGTACCACACATCTACTGACCCATAGCGGTCATACGCCGTGCTGACCGTCGTCTCTTTCGTCCAGATTTTAGCTCCGGTACTGTATTGTGCATCATACGCATTCAACGTAATGCTGATCCTGGTAAAGGAATAATCCCCATCCTCCAGATCCGTCACATTCCGCGCCGCCTCTTGCGCATACACATTATAAGTTTTTCCATTCACGGTTGCTCCATTTATGCCAGTTCCAATGGTCACATCCCCATCCACCACTTCCATCGTGTAGGGTTTTGCCGTATAGCTCCCGTCCACATTGGAAATGGGTAATTCCTTGGGTCTCGCTGTTGATGTAATTAAATAACTGTTATACTGTGGACTTACGAGATTCACACTGTTGCCCCCGATCAGAAAAGAAGCAGCGCCTCCGATAGTCCATGCAGCAGCGGTAGTCCCCATTCCGTTGGTTTTGATAATTCCATACCCGGGTTCATTTTTCGGCAACGCAATAGACAGGGTACCGGTGGCTCTTCGCTTTGTCTGCACATCCGCCCCCGCCTTCCAGGTTTCCGTCAACTCCAGCGTGTTCTTCAACGTCAGCAGTTCCCCATCCTCCAGGTTGTTGATAAGGGTCACCGGATACTTCACCAGGACTGCGTAGCGATTGCTGCTGTACATTGTCCTCCCGGCGCCATCATAGTTCATCATCGCCAGATGGAGCGCCTGACTGTCTTTTGTCGTCTCCCCGCTGACACCAACAATATTGTGAAAGCGGCTCTCCCATCCTGCTGCTGCGATACCCGTCAAATTCGGTGTAGAACCCCTGGTCAGATCGGACCAGGCGGTATACAATGCAAACATTGGCTGTTGTTTCATGCCAACCACCACACCCTCATTCTCCGGCCAGTCTTCCATATCGATGACAAAAGGCTGAGTGGTTCCGATATTTCTGGAGACATCCACAAACCAGACCACATAGAAATAATCCTCCGCGTCGGAAGGTCTATCTCCCCACTTATTCTGCCAGGAAAAATAGATTCCCAGATTGGCATCCTGATCCGAAGCGGGCTGTTTTTTTGTAATAGCCGTCGGCTTAACCTGAGTATGTATTTCCACATGGGCAGTGTCCTGCGTCGAATAATCCGCCTGTCCGTCCAAGTCCGGATCCACGCTCAGTGTTGAAATAATGGTTCGGTTCAGATAATTCCCCCGATAATTTCCATCCGTGTCCGTGTATCCACCGGGAACCATGGTGGGGCGGTAGGAATAGTCGGCCGTGAAAGCCACCGTTTTTCCACCGTTGATGTCCCTGCAGTTGGTAACGATATAGTTTCCATCGTCATCCACGATGTAGTTAAAATCACTCTGGTCATTGCTCCCCGGGGCCTGCGGAAGCTGCCAGGACAGCTGTCTGCATTCTACCCCCGCATCTGTATAAGAAACTTTCTCTATTCCGCCTTCCCAGTTGTTAAAGATGGTGGCAGGGACAGTTATCTTGATAGAACCGGCCGGATAGGTAATCTCCACATCCGACAAAATGATTTCCCAGCGCAGATTGACTGTTTTATTATAATTGTTTACAGGGGTACATACCAGCAAATCATGATGCTCCACGTCTGAATCATCGTAGTGATAGTCAGTTACATCGCTGCCCGCAGCACTTGCCCAGTAAATCTCAAAGGAGATATCAGAAAAAGTTCTTTCCGCTGCCGCATCCATCACATCCAAAGAAATGGTTTCATCCTCTGACTCCTCTTCGCACTCTCCTTCCGTTTCCTCCACTGAAGCGTCTTGCATGGTATCCTCTTCTTCGCTTTCCCCCGGATCTGCAGAAGTTTCTTCCGATTTCTCCTCCTCAGTGGACATTTCTGTTCCCTCAGTATTTAATTCGACCGCATCCTCAGATTCAATTTTCTCCTCGGAAATCTCCTCCTGACTCACAGCGTTTTCCGGCTCCTGATCCGAACCATCGCCATTCAAATTATCCTTTACCGTCTGCTCCGTCATGGCTTCTTCCGTCTGATCTTGCCAAGGAGCCAGTACTGGCCGTTCGTCCATCACCGCTAAAGCCGGTTGGATGGAACCTAACAACATGTTCACAGCGATAAACAACGGTGCCAATACTTTTCTCTTCTTCATGTTTATACTCCCTCTCCCATTTCTTGGATGCAGACACAAAAAACCATATATAAACCAACCGCAGAATATTGTACCTGAAAATCACTGCAATAACCTGCCCTGCTGTTTTACATATGGCTTATTTGTTATCTTATTTATATATACCAAAGCAGTTTATATATCATTTCTTCTATTTACCACTTTTCAGAATATCTCTTTAGTATACCTACTCAGCTAAGTACATTTTATCGTACCATATCACTATTCCCCAAAAATGTCAAGAAACATTGGTTCATGCCAGTTCTTCCGGCCGCTCTGCCTGATGGTCTGCCCATGCGGACACGGAGCTGGCGTCCTGGGTATTGGCGCTGTCGGTATAGGTTTCCACAGTGATGGTGTACTGACCGTCGCCTTCCTGATAAACCGTTCCGTCCGTACCCACGATGGATACGCTGCTGCCCTCATCATCTATGATGGTGCCCGCCTGGCAGAGCGCCGTCACAGTACTGTCACCTGTCACGATCCAGCTGGAGGTCTCATCAATATAAACATTGCAGTAACCGTTTCCCCCGTCCCCGGCATAACTTTCATCCTGCACAATGGCCCCGGTCAGGGTACTTCCATCCGTCATGTAAAAATCAAGTTCGCTGATGCTGTCCCAGATCACATCACCTTCCATGATCTGAGAGATCGCGGTAAACAGGCAGTCTGATCCGTTGGATCCGGTCTGGCCCCAGCCTCTGGCATTGGCATTTCCGGTGCAGCGCAGGAAGAAATCATTCTCCTCTGCCGGTATAAGGTCTACATCTTCTAAGGTAATGGTACACTCGGTATTGCTGGTGTAGAACATACCGCCATTCTGGGCCGTCAGGGTTCCTCCCACCATCTGGAACGTTCCGTTGCCTACCTGTGAGTCACCAGACATGCTCTGATAAACGATCACATTCCAGGTACAGTCGTTCTGATCCATATCCGTCATATTTCCGGTCAGATCACAGTCGTACAACCGCCCGCTGCGTGAATACCGCCGGAAGTATCCCGCGCAGTGCTGATTGTGCTGTCAGCTACATACACCGTACTGTCGCCGTATGCAAAGACTCCGGCTCCGCCTGCAGCATCTGTATCAATGTCTGCTCCTCCTTCAACTCATGTAGTTCGACTGGCATCTTATGGAAAATAACTTTACCCCTATTTTGTGTCCTGCCTGTGTTTGAACTGTGAGGAGGAAGTGAATTCTCAATGTTTTTCAGTCAATATTGTGTGTGAACTATTGTCTGTATACTTATCTACGATTCCCAGTAAAATCTTTACCACAATATCCATTCCCTCTGCCGTAATGTGTTCATACGGACCATGATAGGCATAACCGCCAGTGCCCAGGTTCGGACAGGGAAGTCCCCGAAAGCTAAGCTGCGCGCCGTCTGTTCCGCCTCTTACTGGGGCCACTTCCGGCTCCATGCCGAGTTCACGGATCACGGTTTTTGCATTATCGATCAGGTGCATACAAGATTCCATTTTTTCTTTCATATTGCGGTACTGCTGATGGAGCGTCAATTGGACGGTGCCTGCTCCATACTTTTCATTGAGGATTTTCTCGATATGACGCAGCATCTCCTGCCTGGACCGGAAATGCCCTCCGTCGTGATCCCGGACAATATACTGCAGCTTTGCATGCTCCACTGTCCCTTCCATATCCGTCAGATGGAAAAAACCCTCATAGCCTTCCGTATTCCTGGGTGTCTCCGCCGACGGAAGCATCCCGTTAATCTCCATGGCTATCAAAGCCGCATTAAGCATCTTATCCTTGGCATCTCCTGGATGGATGTTAAAACCGCTGATCTCAAATTGGGCGCTGCAGGCATTGAAATTTTCATATTCTACACCATTCTCGCAGCCTCCGTCTACCGTATAAGCATAAGATGCTCCAAATGTCGGAATATCCAACTCCGCCGCGCCGCTGCCCACTTCCTCATCCGGAGTAAACGCAATGCATATTTTCCCATGAGGGATATCACTCTTCAACAGTTCCTCCGCCATTGTCATGATTTCTGCCACTCCCGCCTTGTCGTCTGCTCCCAAAAGCGTCGTGCCATCAGTGGTGATCAAGGTTCTTCCCTTCAAATTTATTAAATGCGGAAACTGCTCCACGGAAAGTACTCTTCCACTCTCCCCTAAAACAATATCCGTTCCGTTGTAGTTTTCCCATATCATTGGTCTTACATTTTCTCCGCAAAAATCAGGAGCTGTATCCAGATGGGCGATAAAGCCGATACCGGGGTTTTCCTCAAAACCCGGTGTTGCCGGTATCGTTCCGTAAACGTAACAATTCTTCTCCACTCTGGCATCCGAAATGCCCAATTTTTTCATCTCCTCCACCAGAACATTTGCCAGGTCAAACTGGCGCATCGTAGTAGGTACGGTAGTACTCTCTTCATCACTGGTAGTATAAATCTTCACATAATTTAATAAACGCTCATAAGCTCTCATAACTGCTCTCCTTTTATTCTATATACTCTGTTTATCGTTTCACTTTCAATGTGCGCAGATAGTCCTTGCGCTCCTCGCTGATGCGATAACTCTCCACCGCCTTCTGAATCGTCTTATTTTGAATCCATGGCTGCAGCGTCCTGCTCTCAATCATTGGGATCGTGCTTTCGTACTGCTTAATCAGGGCAAAACTGAAATACCACGCAATTGCCATATTAATATAGTACTCTTCCCGATGAATGTCAGCCACCAACCGCAGCATATCGGGGTGAAATTCTTCATCCAGGAAAAACTGAAGCAGGCTGACCACGCCGAAACGCACCGTGTAAGGATGGTCACTCTTCACCCATACTTTAATTTTTTCGTACACTTCTTCATGATATTTCTGAAATAGCTTGGGGCTTATGGTATCGCACACCACCCAGTTATCCACGTAGGGAAGAAACTTTTCCAAATAACCAATCAACGTCTCATAGTCTGTCTTTATCGTTCCCAGAATATACCCATGCAATGCGTTCTCCTCATGGTAGCTGTGAGGCAGCTTGGCAAGAAAAAGCTCCCACGTCCCGTCCCTGATCAGTTCCTTTGCATATTTTCGAAGATCCGGCGTACGCACTCCAATGACGCGATCCTTCTCTGTATCCGGAATTAGCTTCGCATTAAAATCCCGATATTTTAAATCCTGCATCTCAAAAAGATGCTTAATAATCTGATCCATAACGACTTCCTCCCCTCAATAAATCCTGCCTGAACGACCATAATATTTTCATTATAACATCCGGGTATCGCATCGTCCAGATTCTAGCCTTCACAAAAAATCATAAAAGAATTAGCACTCACCTCTTGATGTTGGAAGTTGGTTTTTGTCTTGTCTTAGCAAACGCTGTAATGCCCATTTTGAAGGCTTTTCAGCGATTGGAACTTTTTATCAGAAGTTGTCTTACACCGTCAATCTTTAAAAATTTGGTGTAAAAATGGTGTAAAACGGACAGGACAAGGAGGAACTTTCATGGTGATTATTTATACAAGGAAAGGCGAATATTTATTCCCAAATCTGATTATCGAGGATACTGAAAAATATAACATTGGTAAATATGGACTTCTTCGCAAAACCTATATGAAGGAGCATAAATCAGGCTGGTATCAATCCATGCTGCTGACCGGCAAACTAGATAGGCATCTGGCGGAAATAGATATGCAGGCAACAGACCGTATATCTTTGCTCGTTGACCAGATGAAAAAGGCGGAGAACGTAACAGAGGAACTGAAGGTGAGAGATCAACAGATCTGGACTCAAAGAATGATGAACATTATCAATCGTGCTGAAGAAATTGTTTTGGCAGAATTGATTTATGCGTGAGGAGGGATCTGGCGATGGATGTTACGTTTATGGAAGAATACTATCGTGGAGGTTTATCAAAATATTGAAGAACTGGAAAATCAGTTACAGATGATTGCGCCGGAGCTGCTCGGGCTGATTAATCAGACCTTAGATAATATTTCAGATAAGTATGCGTACCTTATTGAGAAATCATATTTGCAGGGTGCTATGGATCGGGAGAGGATGCTAAAGTAGTTAGCAGAACAATTTCAGAATGACGGAGAAGGGAAGATTGAAGAAAGGGTAATCTTCCTTTCTTCATTTTGGCGAGGTATATGAGATTTGTTTTTACATATATTTGAACCTATGTTATACTTTGTCCATGACAAATCGAAGTTTGACGAGACGAAAGCTAGGAAAAAAGAATGACATCATTTATCAGATTGACAGATTTTTCAAAAGAAGAACTATTTGAAATATTTAAAATTGCAGACTCAATGGAACAGTACTCTAGTTTCTTGGTTGGAAAGACAATTGTTATGTTTTTCCCGGCATCTAGTATTCGGACTAGAGTTACGTTTGAAAAAGGCATTTCTCTTCTCGGTGGACAGGTGATATTGTTTGATCCAACTGTGTTGGATAAAAAGGAAGATGTGAGAGATGTATGTGGATATTTAAATAATTGGGCAGATGCAGTAGTGGTTAGATACAAGGATATTCATATGCTTGAAAAAATGAACAATGCTATGGACATTCCTGTTATAAATGCGTTAACTGATGATAATCATCCTTGTGAAATGATGTCAGATTTGTACGCTCTTTCAAAGATTCGTCCTGAATTCATGCATGATGAGTACTTGTTTGTCGGAGCGGATGGAAATATAGGAAGAGCGTGGAAAGAGGCATCAAAAGCATTTGGCTTTTCGCTTGCACAGTGTTGTCCTGATAACTATCGGATAGATGGCTTGCCACAATTCAGCAAAATCGAAGAAGCAATCATAGGAAAAGATATCGTTTGTACTGACTCTATTCCTGCAGAGGCGAGAAAAGATTTTAAGTTATGCCAAATAACAAAAGAAATTATGTCACTGGCAAATTGTAATGCATTATTGAATCCATGTCCGCCATTTTATAGAGGAGAGGAGTTGTCGGAAGACGTTATAAATACAGAGTATTTTGTTGGATATAAATTCAAGAAGAGTTTGCTGGAGGTACAACAAGCAATTATCATTTATTGTATGACGCATTGATAGAGGAGTTTAATGATAAATTGGGACTTGTGGAGGAAAACGTGGAGCTAAAAACACAAAGATTGTCCATTCGATTTATAAACAAGAATGACTGGAAAAGCCTAATAGAAATATGGAATGATTTTAACAATTCCGAATATGCACGATACGATATTCCGCACATGGACACAGAAAATGAGGTTCGGGACAAGGCGAAACGATGGGATGAAGTATCTCCGGGAATGGAGCATGCTTTTTTCGCCATATTACTTGAGAAAGACATGATTGGATATGTGGATTTTCATAAAACAAGCGATGGATATGAATGCGGGTATTGTTTTCACAGCAAATATCATGGAAAAGGATATGCCAGAGAGAGTATAGAAACACTCCTCCATTATATGTCAAATGGTCGAAAAATGCGATTTACCGCAGGAACAGCACTTGAAAACATTCCGTCAGTAAAATTACTTTTGTCGCTTGGATTTGAAAAAATTGATGAAGAACAAGTTTCGCTTTATAAAGACCAAAATGGAAATGATATTTATTTCAAAGGCGGAATTTTTGCTCTTAATGTAGGCTGATAACTTACAGTTCGTACTTGTAGAGGTAACGAGGGTATTGGGGAGGAAAGAAATTTTGAAAAAACAGATTCTTAACGTAAACGGGACAGAAATTTCTATTATAGGCGATGTATCTAATGAAGATGCCTATATCTCTTTGACTGATATAGCAAAATATAAGAATTCAGAGGATCCGCGTATTGTTATTTCTAATTGGATGAGTTCATACGCTACCATTGATTTTCTGGCAATGTGGGAAGGACTATATAATCCAAATTTTAACCGTATGGAATTCCAGACGGTTAGAAATGAGCCTGGTCGATTGATAATGACGCCATCTCAGTGGATAGAAAGAATGAATGCGATAGGGATTACTTCTAAAGCCGGCAGATATGGCGGTACTTATGCGCATTCGGATATTGCCTTTGAGTTTGCGTCATGGGTATCCTTAGAATTTAAACTGTATTTGATCAAGGATTACCAAAGGTTAAAGAAAGATGAAGCAGAGCGTAAGCTCATTGGATGGGATGCGAAACGTGAACTTTCAAAAATTAATTATAGGATACATACGGATGCGATCAAAGAATTCCTGATAACGAAGGAACTGACAAAAGAAGAAATAACACATAAATATGCCTCTGAAGCAGATATGCTGAATGTGGCTTTATTCGGAAAAACTGCGCTACAGTGGAGAAAAGAAACCGGCACAAAAGGAAAGACTCCCAATATTAGGGATTATGCATCCGCTGAAGAATTGGTCGTCCTTATCAATCTTGAAGATTCAAATGCAGATTATATCAGACAGGGGCTCCCACAAGTAGAGCGATTGAAACTTCTGCGAGAAAAGGCATTTAGACAACTGCAGATTTTGAGAAATGAAAAATCATCCTTGGACGGTCTGAAAAAAGCGCTAATTAATGATGGAAAAAATGTAGAGGTTGAGAATAGAGGTTCTTCTGGCAACATAGACACAAAGTCAGGTGAATAAAATTCTGTAGAGAAACTCCTGCCGGTCACGAAAAAGAAATTATGAAAAGAAACGGAAGAATGATACAGCAAATTAGAATAGGCGATATTCCAACCATTATTTGGGGTGCGAGATCAGATCGTGTATATTTATGGGTTCACGGAAAGATGTCCCGCAAAGAAAAGGCAAGAAGCTTTGCGGAAATTGCAAATAGCAAGGGGTATCAGGTAGTCAGCTTTGACTTGCCGCAGCATGGAGAAAGGATACACGAAGCAGATCGCTGTGACATTTGGAATGGAATCCGGGACTTAACGATTGTTGCGGAATATGTGTCCTTTGAGTGGAAAGATGTGTCTTTGTATGCATGTAGTCTGGGTGTATATTTTGTCTTACATGCTTATCAGAATCTAACATTTAAGAAGTGCCTTTTTCAGTCTCCGATTGTCGATATGGAGTATTTGATACGATCCATGATGAGTTGGTTTGATGTGTCTGAGGAGAGGCTTTTCCGTGAAAAAGAAGTTAATACTCCCATAGATGTATTGTCGTGGGACTATTATCAATTTGTAAAAGCACATCCCATAGAAAAATGGGATAATCCGACAATGATTCTTTATGGTGGAAAAGATGATTTACCGTCGGGGGAAGTCATCCATAATTTCGCTGACCAATTTTTCTGCGATCTTCTGATCGCTGAGAATAGTGAACATGCATTTGGAACAGAGGCGGATGGAATAATTGTTTCCGAATGGCTGAACAGCGGAATTTAATGGACAAAGTGGTGGAGTTTGATCACTTTATGAATATCGCTACATTCAAAATTTCACACTGAACAAGATCGCTGCGTTATAGTCGATAGAGGCTATGACGCAGCGATTTTGTTCAATATTAGGATATTTCCTAAACTGGTAAGTGAATAGCATGCCAGTATTTCAGATTGCCAGCGATTAGAATAGTACGAACTTTTACTTGATAGATGTTTGAGAAAAACCTTGAAAATCCCATGCCATATCCAGTACCTTTTTCGCATTTCCATGATTGCGGTAATACATGAATTGATTCTTTCTCGCATCGCTTGGGACTGCAGACCGCCCAGATCAAAATATCTGGCGATCTGATTCAGATTGTTCCCGATAGCAGCAAGCTCATTGGTGAATTTTTCCAGTTCCGGCAGACTGACAACAATCGGATATTTGATAGTAACCTTTCCGTGGACGGACATGGGCAGGGTGGAAACGGAAATCGAGTGAAAAATAGTGATTGCGAATCCTGTGAAGCCTTGCGTCAGATTGACATCTGACTCTCGCGGCAGTCGCCAAACACGCATAAATGCGTGATGGCTCGTTGCTCGCGGAAATTACGGGGCTTCACAAAAAAATCACAAAAGAATTAGCACTCACCTCTTGACAGTGCTAACAATCTATGTTATATTGTTTCTAGAACAGATAGATGAGGTGAGAAAATTTAATAAACACCGAAAAATCGCAGATACTGTTCTTGAGATAAACAACACGGTACAAATAATGATTTGATTATAAGAATGGAGGAATGATTTATGTTAATGCCTAGTATTTTTGGAGAAAATTTATTTGATGACTTTATGGGATTTCCGTTTGAGAGAGACTTCTTCCCGGGCTTTGCCCGTCGGCCGCATCAGGCCTACGGCAAATCGCAGGAAGCTCTGATGAGAACCGATGTGAAAGAAACAGATGGATCTTACGAACTGGATATTGACCTTCCGGGATTCAACAAAGAAGATGTAAGCGCAGAACTGGAAAACGGTTATCTGACCATCAGCGCTTCCACTAAGAACAACAAAGATGAAAAGGATGAGGATGGAAAATATATCCGCCGGGAGCGTTTCTACGGACACTGCTCCAGAAGTTTCTATGTGGGTGAAGATATTACTCAGGAAGAGATCAAAGCGAAATTTGAGAACGGAATCCTGAAGCTGTCCATCCCGAAAAAGGAAGCTCCGGCTGTGGAGGAGAAAAAATATATCGCCATCGAAGGCTGATGACGTAAGGGGCTGTCGTATGAACGGCAGCCCCTTCATTTTGTTCAAAACAGTATATTCATTTGTCTTCCGTCTTTACATCGCAGGCACCGGTGTCGGCCGGTTACTATCCCATGCCTGGGATACATCAAACAGATCGTAGAGCATATCCGGGTTGTAGTACATGCGGTAGCCGTCCAGGTTTCTGCGTCCCTGGCGCATAAAAGTATTTCCAAACTGCACCCAGTACTGGCTGGAATCTACGTTGCAAAAAATATTAAATCCCTTACTTTTAAAGTAAGTAAAAAATGCATTGTCGCTGGTATACGGCTGCCAGTCTCCGATATCCGCACCAAAAGCAAAGATCAGCACATCTGTAGATCCTACCACCGTGGCCACATTGGCAAGCCAGCGCTCCGTATCCTGCACCGTAGCATCGTAACCATATCCCAGCGGATTAATATGCCCCCAGGTGTGGCTGGCAAACTCCCAGCCTTCTGCTTTCATGGCATCGGCCACTGCAGTGGCCTGATCCACTTCAGACTGCCAGTCAAAGTCCGGATGGGAATCGAAAAACTGCTGTTGATAATGAGTGACCCGTCCGGATTCTCTGGTACGGTAAACCTCATCCGTACGGTAACCCAGCACGCCTTCATAGCCGGTGAGAGCCACAATGCCCTTGTGTCCGTGATAAGAAAAATCCGGATGCTCTTTCACAAAAGTATCGATCAGCGGCACCATATCGTAGTCTCCCACTGAAATGCTGCCGTCATCTTCAATGTACGTATTTTTTACTTCTCCGTTTTCATCAACGATCAACTTCTGGGCAAACCCGTCCCCATCCATATAGTGATAGTAACTGACGTCATCCTGGGAGAGTACGAAAGGCTTCTTTCCCGGGGGAAGGTAAATCTCTTTTCTGGAAACCGTCCCGTCCTCGTTCACCTTACACATATCATGCAGACTCACCATCACATAGCCTTTGTCATACATCTGTTGGATAATGCTGTTAAATTCAGAGATGGTGGTCATTACCTGATTGTATCCCGCTTCCTTCTCATCTCCATCAAAAGCCTTGCTGTCGTCTTTCACCAGTGTATGGAAGAACACATGCGTGACCTGGTCTACGGGATAGGACGCGCAAGTGGTCTTCGTCTGCTCATAACCCGCCACCGCGTTCTGGAGCTCCATATTTGAAACATATCCAATGGACGCTTTCAAAAGCTGGATCGCTCCATCGTAATCATACTGTGCTGCCAGCAGATCCGCCTGAGCTATCAGTTCACCGGTGGAGCCGGAAACTGTTCCCGCCGTCCCTTCAACCCCGTCCTCGCCGGACAGTCCTTCCACGGCATTTCCTGCACCACCTTCCGCAATCACAATTTCACCCGTGCCGGATCCTGCGCGGTTCTGTGTTTTTTTTCTGCTGCCGGATACTATTTCTTTGATCAGCACAACAGCCAGTGCAATCACCACGATTACCAGCAGTGTAATAATGCACTTCATAATTAACTCGTTTCTTCTTCGCTTGGTTCTTCTCTGCTGAATGCGTCGTTGTCTTTCGTCCACGGTTTTCTCCCCTTTTCATATTCGGTACTGTTAGTCTGCACGCCCCAACTCACTCTCATACTACCATACTTTGCCAATCCAATGCCTTAAAGAATCCTTAATTTTAAATCGGCGGTACGGAAGACGGACGTTTAGTATCCCACACCTCACTCACATCAAACAGATCGCTTAACATGTCCGGATTGTAGTACATACGATAGCCGTCAATATTTCTTCTGGCCTGCCGCACATAATTGTTTCTGATCTGTATCCAGTATTTTGCGGAATCCACGCCGCAAAAATAATGGAAGCCTTTGGAATTTAAGTATTCAAATCGGTCTCCGGCATACTCTGCCGCGTCGGAAATATCACCCCCGAACGCATAGATCAGTGTGTCAGTTTCCCCGATAAGCGGTTCCACACGTTCTTCCCACTTATCTGTGTCCGCCTTAAACTGCTCCCAGGTGGTAGAACCCGATCCAAGGCCCACATGTCCCCAGGTATGACTGGCAAACAGCCATCCGTCCTCTTTCATGGCCTCAGCCACTCTTTTACTCTCCTCACATTCCCTCTGGTAATCCGCCTCACTGAAATCAGGATGTTCCTGGAAGAAAATTTCCTGATAGCTGTCCAGGTTCTCTCTGGTTTTGTAGCTGATGTCCGTACGATAGCCCAAAATACCGTCATATCCCGTGAGCGCTACATATCCCTTAGCTCCGCGATAAGAAAAATCAGGATGTTCTTCCAAAAACCGGTCAATCAGCGGCACCATATCATAATCCCCCACCGATATGCTTCCATCATCCTCAATATATTCATTTTTAATATCTCCATTTTCGTCCACGATCAGCTTGCTGGCAAACCCATCGCCGTCCATATAGTGGTAATAGCAGACATCATCCTGGGAAAGAACAAATGGCGTCTTCCCCTTGGGAAGCAAAATCTTGCCCGTGGTCACGCTCACCGTTCCATCGTTACCAACTTCCACCGCAGCCATATCCTTCAGGGTCACCATCACGAAACCTTTCTCGTACATCTGAGAGATAATACCATTGAATTCATCAATGGTGACCATGTACTGGTTGTAGCCGTCCTGATACTGATCTCCGTCAAACGCTTTTTCCGGATCCTTGATCAGCGTGTGGAAAAAGATGTGCGTAACCTGATCCACCGGATATTCTACGCAGGACGCCTGCTGTGACTGATATTTTTTCACTGAATCCTGCATCTGAAAATCTTCCTTATAAGTGGAGCAGTTCTCCAAAAGTGAGATAGCCGCTTCATAATCGTACATAGCTGCCAGCCGGTCTGCACGGGCGATCAGTTCCTGTGCCGTTTCTCCCGGTCCCTTAATGCCAGGCAGTAATCCTGTTAGTTGGTTTTTCAGGCTGACAGATTCCGCAGTCTCCACCACTGTCAGCTTCTCTTTATCAGCTGCCGTTTCAGAATCACTATCTTCCCCTGTTCCGGAATCCTGCCTGCCATCGCCGGCATTTTTTCTGGCATCAGCTACCTCTTCTTCCGTCAGAAACTTCAGTCTCTGTTTGGGTTCTTGCTCACTCATCTGAGCCAGTTCCCCCTTTCGGTAAGTATGACTCCGATAGTATTCCTGCCCCACCATGGCAATCACCAAGATCACACATAGTACTCCCAGCAATATCCACAGGATCCTTGTTTCATCCCGTGTCTGAGTTTCTCTCTTATTCCTATCCTTATCCAGTCTGTCCATTTTGTAAAACTCCGTTTCTCAATTAACATAAAAACCCGTTGACCCATCAGCCACCTCTGATACCTTACACTATATACTTCCGCCTGTCCTTTGTCAAAACATTTCCCTTGAACAAAAGCAGGGCAGATGATATGATAAACTGACATGGGAGTTAGTCGGCGTTTCCCTAAATTATTTTTGGGAGGAATCTTTATGAAATGGAATGACAAACCGTATCATTCCCTGGATTATGAACTAAAAAAACGATATGGTGAAAAAATTTACCGTCTGTCCTTAAACGGCGGAATGACCTGCCCCAACCGGGATGGGAAAATTTCCACCGGCGGCTGTATTTTTTGCAGTGCGGGAGGATCCGGAGATTTCGCGGGAAAGGCAGAACTGTCCATCAAAAAACAAATACAATCCCAAAAAGAACTGATCCAAGGAAAGCGCCCTGTCAAAAAATACATTGCCTATTTTCAGGCATACACCAATACTTACGCTTCAGCAGAATATTTGGAGCATATTTTTATGGAGGCCATCTCCCTGCCGGAGATTGCCATTCTTTCCATCGCTACCCGGCCGGACTGCCTGGGTGATGAAATATTAGAGCTGCTGGCGCGTCTAAACCACATCAAACCGGTGTGGGTGGAACTGGGGCTCCAGACGATTCATGAGGACACCGCAGAATTTATACGCAGAGGTTATAGGCTGGCCTGCTTTGAAAATGCCGTCAGACAGCTTCGAAGCCGCGGACTGGAGGTCATCGTCCATACCATTCTTTTCCTTCCGGGGGAGAATGAAGCAAGAATGGTTCAAACTATGGACTATCTCAACAGGCAGGACATTCAGGGAATTAAGCTGCAGTTACTCCATATTTTAGAAAATACTGATCTTGCGGCATATTACAGAGAGCATTCATTTCCCGTGCCCACTATGGACGAATACATTTGTCTGCTGATCCATTGTCTGGAACGCCTCTCCCCTGACCTTGTGATACACAGACTTACCGGAGACGGACCAAGAGATCTTCTGATCGCGCCGCTCTGGACCATGCGCAAGCGCACTGTACTGAACACCCTGTATCGAGAGATGGAGGTTCAGAATACCTGGCAAGGACGATACTTTACTTTATCTGATGAACCGCTATAAACTGGAATTTTAGACTTAGAGGAGGAATTTATGGCTGATCCAATTACTCTCTACAAATTAATCGTACTTTATATGCTGAAAAAAATAGACTTTTCTATGACAAACGCTCAGATCTCCAACTTTATTCTGGATCAGGGCTACACCACGTATTTTACGCTGCAGTCGGTTCTAGCGGAGCTTACTGAGGTTGGACTGATCCATCAGGAAACCATTCAAAACACCTCTTTCTATACTATCACGCCAGAAGGGGAAGAAACCATCGGATTTTTTGGAAACAAAATATCCAGATCGATCCGTGATGATGTCGACAAGTATCTGAAAGAGAATAAAATGCAGCTGCGAAACGAAGTATCCGTCATAGCGGACTACTATCGGAATACTGTTGGAGAATATTCCGTGCGCTGTCGGGTAAAAGAAAAGAACTCCGACCTCATTGACCTGACCCTCTGCGTTCCGGAAGAAGCCCAGGCCAAGGCCATCTGCAAGCAGTGGCAGAAGAAATGTCAGACGGTATACGAGTATATCATGCAGGAACTGATGGTGTAATAACACCCTAAGTCGTTCCGTAACCTTATAGTAGATACTTGGTGATGGCTTATTGTTTACGTAAAAAAGTCCTGCGGGGAGGCAGGACTTTTTTATTGGAATTCATCTGTTGTAAGTCATTTTAGTAAAACTGGTGGGCTCCTATCTTCACGCCCGAGCCGGAACCTGTATTAAAGTACAGGGCTCCGCCTACCGGATTTTCACCGTTCATCGCTGCAGAAGCAGCTTCATAGCAGGCGCTGGGGACGCCGTTCGCCAAGGCGCTGGCCAAAGCTCCGGAGGAAGCCGGAGTGAACTGACCACTCTGATAGATGACCTCGCTGATCGTGTTTGGAAAAGAAGAGCTGTATACGCGGTTCATCACGACTGCTCCCACAGCCACCATACCTTCATAACTCTGATTACCCGCTTCACAGTAGATAATTGCTGCCATCAGATCCAGCTCATCGGAACTGGTGCAGCTGTAATCTTCTTCTGTTTCCGTATACTCCTCCGCATAAGTCTCGGAATAGTCTTCCGTGTAATTTTCGGAATAGTCCTCTGTATAAGTCTCAGAAGCATTTTCTGTGTAATCTTCCGAATAGGTATAATCCTCGGAATACCCCGCCGCGGCATCATCTACGTACTCTTCGGCGTCATCCACCTCTTCGACCTCTTCCCCATCATCATAGTTGACACTGCTTCCATCATCATAGTAGGTGTCGTCACCGCCATCGTCTTCCTCGTAATCATCGGAATTATTGTCATTGGTGCTATCCGCAGCTGGGGTAGTTGTTGTTGTACCGGTAGTACTGGTATTACTGGTAGTGCTGGTACTTCCCACAGAACTTCCATCTGTGGACGGAGCCGGAGTGCTGGTATAGGAACTGTTTCCTGAGCCGCTTCCGCCAGAAGAATCCTGTGTGTAAGAAGAATCTACTTCATATTCTTCTTGCGTTTCTTCATATGGGCCTTCCCCGAAATAATCTTCCATGGGAACTGCCTCGTCAACCAGAACTACCTTCGTCACATCCTCAATGGAGACATAGGCCAGACGATCTTCTGCCTTCAGTACTTCTCCATCCTCTGTCACTTCATCTTCAAACAGCTTCCCATCCAGCTTGATGGTAAGCCAATGTCCCTGGTCTTCCAGCATCGGGAATACATCACCGGCATTGGCTATATGAATAATCTCGGCGTTGGCATCGGGCTGAGCAAACACATGGACATCATCCCAGTTTGCTTCAACACCATCGATTCCGTAATGATCCACCATATCCTTAATTTCTGTACCATATGTCAGATACTCATTTTTAATATAGCCCACTACAATACCTGATTTCACTTCTGTCCAGGTCTCACCCTTGTCCAGAACTTCCACTGCGCCGCCCCGGTAAATGCAAGCCATCACGGTTCCTTCTTCGTTGGCTTCATCACGAATATTGATGCCGGTCTCCACCTTATCGTCGTTCGTCATAGCCAGCTTGTCCCATTTCTCGTCGGTCATGTCAGAAATGTGAATGGCAAACCGCTTATTCCCGTCAACTCCTTCGAAGTCGTCTTCCGTTTCCCACTCGGACTCCTCCTCTGAGCTGGTTTCCGTAACCTCTTCTGTCGTGTCTTCCTCTGCCATGGCAAGCATCCCTGTGTTCAGCGAAAATGCCACCGTGCCAGCCAGACAGATCATCAGTCGCCTCATCTTGTTCTTCATATTTAAACAACCTCCCCTGTATAAACCTTCTGAATTCATCAGGTCATACCCAGTTTTGTAACAATTATTACAATTTTGTTAAATCTTGTTACGGATTTATTCTAATTCATATACAGAGGTTTGTCAAGTACCTTTTTGTCTTCTTGCCTCATACATCAAAATTGCCGCCGCTACTGCGGCATTCAGAGACTCCACCTGACCGCTCATAGGAATACGGATATAATGATTCGCCAGACTGGCGGTTTCTTCCGTCAGCCCCTGGCTCTCATTTCCGATAAGAAATGCCGACGGTTTCCGGTAATCCTCACAGTCGTAGGTATGCTTTCCTTTTAAATGGGCTGCGTACAGCGCTATGCCCTGGGTTTTCCATTCCCTCAATACTGCATGCAGATCATCAGCATAATAAAAAGGCATCCGGTAAACCGATCCCATGGTGGAACGGATTACCTTGGGGTTGTACAGATCCACACTATCTCTGCTTAAAAGGATACCGGTGACGCCTGCCCCCTCCGCCGTGCGAAAGATGGTTCCCAGATTACCCGGATCCTGCAGATTCTCCAATACCATACACAAGGGCAATTCTCCTTTTGTCAGATCCTTACGTTCATAATGGAACTGTTTCACTAAGCAGAGAATGCCCTGGGGCGTTCTCGTGTCTGAGATGGTGTCAAACACGCTGTCCGATACCACCTCATAATCCACATTGGTCAGAAGCTGCATGTGCTGCGGATTTTGATAAAACCCAGCCGACACATATACCTTCTCCAGACGCTCCCGGGGCACTTCCCGAAACATCTTGATACCCTCCACCAGAAACACATCCTGGCGATTGCGCTCTTTGGATTTCTTTTTTAATTGTATTATATTTTTAATCTGGTTATTGGATGAACTGGTAATCAAATTTGGAATCCTCTGTAATCTAAGATATTCATATTATAACATCACGAATTGCTCCGTTGCTCTGCAACTCCCTCAATTCTAAAACATTCGAAATCCGCCCTAATCGGGCTACTTCCTCATGTTTTGGCGGGTCATTAAGCCGCAAATCTTATCCTGCAAACAGGAACGCCCTGCGGCTTTTGACCCTGATATTATCATATGCTTAACGCTTTGCTTACCCGCACCATATAGTCCGGCAGTTCTTTCTGCATCGCCAATGCCTCGTCGATATCAAAGTCCACATACTCTCCGTTGCGATATCCCACCACCCGGTTGCTCTTGCCCTCTGCCAGCAGATCCGCCGCGTAAGCTCCCATCATGGATGCGTAGACACGATCCTTGCAGGTAGGGCTGCCGCCTCGCTGCATATGTCCAAGTATGGTGGCCCTGGTCTCTACGCCGGTAGCCGCTTCGATTCGCCTGGCCATACTGCTGGAGTGGCCAATACCCTCGGCGTTGATGATGATATGATGCTTCTTTCCTCGTTTTCTGTTCTGGATAATATTGTTGATCAGTTTCTGTTCGTCATAATCGTAAAGTTCCGGCAAAAGCACATCCTCTGCGCCATTGGCAATTCCACACCACAATGCAATGTATCCTGCATTTCTTCCCATTACCTCAATGATGCTGCATCGCTCGTGGGAAGTAGAGGTATCCCGTACTTTATCGATGGCTTCCATGGCTGTATTCACCGCTGTATCAAACCCGATGGTGTATTCGGTGCAGGCAATGTCCAGATCGATAGTGCCCGGAACGCCGATGGTATTGATGCCTCTGGCTGCCAGTTTTTGAGCTCCCTGAAAAGAACCGTCGCCGCCAATGACCACCAGTCCCTCAATACCGTGCTTTCTGCAGATTTCCGCTCCCTGATTCTGTCCCTCTTCGGTGCGGAATTCCTGACAGCGGGCTGTATAAAGCAGTGTGCCCCCTTTGGAAATCGTATCTGATACGTTCCGGGCAGTCAGATCCACAATCTCCTCATTGAGCAATCCCTTATACCCCTGATAGATTCCTTTTACGTTCATGCCCTGAGAAATAGCCTTGCGAACTACCGCCCGTATCGCGGCATTCATGCCCGGCGCATCTCCGCCACTGGTCAGTACACCGATCGTATTAATTTTTGCAGCCATATCTGGTTTCCTCCTGTCCTTATGATATGGGACTATCGCACTAAACAATTTATTGCCACACTCCCAGCAATACCAACTTTTATACCCTCATTCTATTCCATTTGCTACTTTTTGTAAATATAAGCTTCCTATCTTTTCCCTTCTGTGACCCGCACATTTGCTTCCCCAAACGTGTCTATCAAAGTCCGGAGCAGCTCCCCGGAAGCCTGCATGCTGTAACGTTCTCCCAGCCGCTTGACCAGCCTCGGATTTTTCACGTAGATCACGATCTGATCCTTGCCATCGCTGGAATAGATCATCTGGTACAGTTTTTGCTCTTGCTTCGCGAAAGCCTCCACTGTATCAAACTGGATCCACACATCCCTTGGCACTTCCTCGAAAGCCCAGATTTTTTCGCAGATCAGTTTGCTGGCCTTATCGTCTTCCCCGGAGACGCGTCCCTGGACAAACAGTCTGGCGTCTTCTTTGATCAACTGATGATATTTCTCGTAATCTCTGGGGAACACCACCACTTCTACCGTACCCACCAGATCCTCCAGAAGGAAAAAGGCCATGGTCTTGTTGGTCTTGGTATATTTTACGGTCTTGCTCTCCACGATGCCGCCGATCACTGCCTTGATCCCATCCTGAATCTTTGGCTGCCCCAGTTCCTCATCTAACGCAAAGTCCGAGGACAGCGCAGAAATATTCTTTCGCCACACACTCTCATATTCCTCCAGCGGATGGCCGCTGACGTAAATACCAAGCACTTCTTTCTCAAAGGCCAGGAGCTGTCCTTTGTCGAACTCCCCCACATCCGGAAGCTGAATAGAGTACTCCTGCTTTTCTTCCTCTCCCATCAGATCAAACAGAGACATCTGACCGCTAATGGAAGATTTTCTCTCCTGCGCCACACTGTCCATCACCTGGGCATAAGCCATCATCAGCTGTCTTCTGGTGCCTCCCAGGCTGTCCAGGGCTCCAGCCTTAATAAAGCTCTCAATGGTTCTCTTATTCACTTCCTTGCCGGAGAGACGCTCAATAAAATTCTTCAGGTCTGTAAATCTGCCCCCCCGGTTCCTCTCCTCCAGAATGGACTCAATCACCGGACGTCCCACGCTCTTGATGGCGGAAAGCCCGTAGCGTATCTGCCGGCCAGTGACAGAGAATACACCCTCCCCTTGGTTAATATCCGGAGGAAGGATACCGATTCCCATCTGGCGGCAGGTCATGATATATTCCGCCACCTTTCCCGGATTGTCGATAACCGATGTCATCAGAGCCGCCATAAACTCCACCGGATAATAATATTTCAGCCAGGCAGTTTGATAGGAGACCACCGCATAGGCCGCGGCATGGGATTTGTTGAACGCATACTTGGCGAAATCCGTCATCTCATCATATATTTTGTTTGCCGTCTGCTCGCTGATCCCATTGGCGATACAGCCCGGCACATGTTCTTCTTCATTACCATACACAAAGTTCTGACGCTCCTTCGCCATCACCGCTGCTTTTTTCTTGGACATAGCGCGGCGCACCAGGTCACTGCGCCCCAGAGTATATCCTCCCAGATCCCGCACGATCTGCATGACCTGCTCCTGATATACGATACACCCGTAAGTGGGTTCCAGGATCGGCTGAAGCTGCGGGCAGTCATAAGTGATGGTATCCGGATTGTTCTTCCCCCGAATGTACTGGGGAATGAAATCCATGGGACCGGGACGATACAGGGAGATACCGGCGATCACATCCTCCAGAGACTGGGGCTTCAGCTCTTTCATGAAACTCTTCATCCCCGCGCTCTCCAGCTGGAACACCCCATCCGTCTTGCCCGTTCCCAGAGAAGACAGTACTGCCTTATCGTCATAGTCAATCTGATCCATATCTAACGAAATACCGGCGCTCTTTTCCGCCAGCTTCACCGCATTCTGAATCACGGTCAGCGTGCGCAGCCCCAGGAAATCCATTTTCAGCAATCCCAGTTCTTCCAGTGTCGTCATGGTAAACTGGGTCGTAATGGAGCCATCGGAAGCCCTGGAAAGAGGCACGTACTCATCCACCGACTTCTGACTGATGACAACGCCGGCAGCGTGCATGGAAGTGTGCCTGGGAAGTCCCTCCAGGCGCTTAGCCATATCGATCAGCGTGTGGATCTGCTCGTCTGCCTCATACATGGTGCGAAGCTCCTGGCTCATGGTCAGCGCTTTGTCAATGGTAATGTTCAACTCCATCGGCACCATCTTTGCGATGGTATCACAGAGATTGTAGGGCAGATCCATTACCCGTCCCACATCCCGGATCACGCCCCGGGCTGCCAGCGTACCAAAAGTTACGATCTGCACTACCCGGTCTTTTCCGTATTTTCGCACCACATAATCAATGACTTCCTGGCGCCGTTCAAAGCAGAAATCCACGTCAATATCCGGCATGGACACTCGTTCCGGATTCAGGAAACGCTCAAACAGCAGATTATATTTGATGGGATCCAGCTTCGTAATGCCCAGGGTGTAAGCCACCAGACTTCCTGCAGCAGACCCCCGTCCCGGACCAACCATAATGTCATTATCCCTGGCATATCGGATAAAATCCCAAACGATCAGGAAATAATCCACATAGCCCATGGTCCGGATCACACCCAGCTCATAGTTCAGCCGTTCTTTCAATTCCTTCGTCACAGGCTGATACCGCTGCTCAAGTCCCTCAAAGCAAAGCTTATTCAGGTATTCCCAGGAAGTATAGCCCTCCGGCACATCGAATTTCGGCAGCTTCGTTACGCCAAACTCGATCTCCACATGGCAGCGCTGAGCGATCTTATGGGTATTTTCCAATGCTTCCATGGCATAAGGAAACAACGCCTCCATCTCTTCCGGCGATTTCACATAGTATTGTCCGCCCTCATAGCGCATCCGGTCCTCATCCGCCAGTTTCTTTCCCGTCTGAATGCACAGCAGTATGTCGTGAGACGCCGCATCCTCCGCGTAGGTGTAATGCACGTCATTGGTGGCCACCAGATCGATCCCAAGCTCCCGGCTCATACGCAAAAGCTGCTGATTCACCGTCTTCTGCTGTGGGATGCCATGATCCTGCAATTCCAGGAAGAAATTACCTGTACCAAAAACTCTCTCATATTTTAACGCCGCCTGCTTCGCTTCCTCGTAAAAGCCCCGCACCAGATACCGCTGCACTTCTCCGGCCAGGCAGGCGCTCAGGGCAATGATCCCCTCATGGTACTGCTGGAGAATCTCCATGTCCACTCTTGGTTTATAATAGAAACCGTCCACAAAGCCTTTTGACACGATCTTCATCAAATTGGCATAGCCTGTATTATTCTCCGCCAGTAACACCAGATGATAGTAACGGTCATCAGATGTACCTTTTCCTATCTCCCGGTCAAAGCGGGAACCCGGCGCCACATAGACTTCACAGCCCAGGATAGGATTGATACCGGCCTCCTTTGCCGCCCGGTAAAAATCAATCACACCGAACATAACACCGTGGTCTGTGATAGCTGCGCTGTCCATGCCCAGTTCTTTCACCCGAGCCACATACTCTTTGATTTTATTAGAACCATCCAGCAGGCTGTACTCCGTGTGGACGTGCAAATGTGTGAAATTCAAGGTTATCTCCTTTCCTATCTGTCATGAGGTTATCGCATTGAAACAACCTTAGTTTCCATATATCCCCTTGTTTAAATGCGATAACTCAAGACATAGATATACTACAGCACGATTTCAAATAATATCATATACGCCAGCGCGATCACGATCCCGAGGATCAGGCTGACGGTCACTACTTTCCCGGAGGTTCCCTCCTCCCGGTCTTCTCCGCGAGCTACCAGGCGCATATGCTGTGAACTGCCGCAGACCTTGGTAATCAGCACAAAGACTCCATACGCCAGAGCGCCGCAGATTACCGCAAGAAATGTATAGACCTCCAGAGCCGTCAGGATCTCGCTTCGGGAGAAGGCTTCCGCCGCGCTCGAAACTTCCTCTGTCGAGTACAGCTTCCTGCTCAGTTCCAATGTCCAAACACTGCTGGAGTTGATCATAAAATGAACGATCAGGGAAGAGAGAATGCTGCCTGTCGCCTCCACCAACAGCGCGAAAATCACCCCCAGCACAAAGGCATAGCAGAACTGATTCAGGTTCATATGGATCAGCCCGAAACAAAGACCTGAGAAAATCGCTGCTTTTCGTGCGCCCGCCGGGCGGTATCCGTGGAAAAAGATCCCCCTGAACATAAACTCCTCTGCCGCCGCAGGCACCAGCGCTACATAAATCAGATTTTTCGCCAGAGCACCGGTCTGCAAGCTTTCCATGCCGGAGGAAACATAATTCTCTACAAACAGCATTGACAAAAGATTGATCCAGCTCATCACCGGCATCAATAAAAATGCCAGTAAAATCACCAGCAATACCGTGCCCGGTCCCAGCAGCTTTAAGCGCAATTCATTGAGAATTTCACCACCGCCCAGTATTATATATCCGATGATCGGGATCAGATAGATCAGTTCCGAAACCGGAATACTCTGATAGAGATTCAGCCCTGACAGGTACGGGCTCAGCAGATATGGACTGACAATAGAAACCAGTATCATGACAAGAAATACCCTGTTAACACCTTTTGATCTGTTCATCTCGTAATTATCCCTTTCAAGTTGTAACCATTTTGTTTTTTAATCATATCACGTTTTAAAAAATTTTTAAATACAGAAACGGGGCCGTGACAAAATTCTGACTAACTGGCTTCCCATATCCTGTGTTGGCTCATTCCTTCCGCTGCGTACACATGGATACACGGAAACCCTTGTCATATATTTCATCGCGGTCCCGTTCTATATTGTATAGATTCGGAAACACATCAAGTGTTTCCGAATCGTACTCGCCTAGACCCGAAGGGGCGTATCCGCCATCAGGCGGATTTTGGGACGACTTCCTTAGTCGTACCAAAAGGCATATAATGGAACTTTATTCTTTAATTATTCATCATAAATTCAATCATGCGGTCAACGTCTTCTTT
>CACYXH010000042.1 GCA_902778245.1 uncultured Lachnospiraceae bacterium
CATGGCTATCTGGTGCTGGCCACAGGCTATCTGCCCGAGAACGACGATCCCTACCGCGGTCCAATGTCAACAACACAACAGCAGATAGAGAGCATCGACTGGGCTTTCGCACATAATGCCAACCCACAGTCGCCCCTCTACCAAAAGATAGACACGCAGCACATCTGCCTCGCCGGTATGTCGTGTGGAGGACTGCAAACGCTGTTCAACTGTGCCGACGAACGCATAACGGCACTCATGATCTGCAACAGTGGATTGTTTAACCGTCAGAATGCCAATCAGGCCGTGGGCGGCATGCCTATGCCTCCAAAGGAGAAACTCAACGAGATCCATACGCCCGTGATCTACATCTTGGGCGGCAAGGAGGACATCGCCTACGAGAATGGTATGGACGACTTCCACCGCATCCACCATGTACCGGCTTGCGCCATCAACTATCCTGTTGGTCACGGCGGTACCTACCGTCAGCCTCATGGCGGCGAGTTCACCATCCCAGCATTGGCATGGCTCGACTGGCAGCTGAAGGGCTGCAAAGAGGCTGCAAAGATGTTCGTCGGCGAGGATTGTGGTCTGCTGCAACGCCCAGGCTGGACCATCGAGCGAAACGAAAAGATGTAGGGCCTCGACCTAGCACCTTTTTTGAACATGAAGTGCCTTGTTGCCATCGATTCATTCAAGGGTTGCCTGACCTCAATCGAGGCCAATGCAGCAGCTGCAGCAGGAATCCGCACCAAGATGCCTGCTGCAGAAGTTGTGCAGGTAGCCGTCAGCGATGGCGGTGAGGGTTGGCTGGAGGCATTCCGCCGTGCCATTGGAGGCAAGGAGGTGGAAATCGTAGTGCGCGACCCGCTGATGCGCCCTGTCAAGGCTCGTTACCTCGTCAGCGACGACACAGCCATCATTGAGATGGCACAGGCCAGTGGACTCATGCTACTCGCTCCGGAAGAACGCAATCCACTGCTGGCCACCAGCTACGGTACGGGGCAACTCGTGGCTGATGCCGTGCGCCAAGGCTGTCGCCACATCATTGTCGGACTGGGCGGCAGTGCCACTAGCGATTGCGGCATTGGTATGTTGCATGCCCTCATTGACAGCAATCCAAAATCTGTTAATGATTCAGTGGATTACCTGCTGGATCATATACTACATCCCTACTGGTTTCAGGATTTATCATTGAATGCTCAGAAATCTCTGGTAAGAAAACTGCGTTCCTATGCATATATTTCGAAAAGCATTGACTTTCTGGTTTGTGAATTCCGCCCTGCCGCTAAAAAATTCAATAATGAGAATGTCTGGTATACATATCAACCGATAATTGCCATTGAATTAGACGGGGCATCTCACAGCGAACCTGTTTATGGAAGGGTTACACAAAATAACCAGGAACGCAGAGACCATATGAAAGATGCAATTTTAAAAGGAATCGGGGTGCCGCTTATTCGTCATACGCTTAATAGCAACACCATTACTCCGAGAGATTACGATAAAATCAAAAACCGTGTATATGAGATGTTATCGCAATATGAGTTATTGTCGCAAAAAGATGCATAACATTACTCAAAATAACGAAGGTGTACATTATGGATAAAGAAAACCTTGGCTGTTGTAATATGATCATTTGGGATTCGTTACTGATAATTATTTTATTATAATATGCTTAACCGGGCAGCTGACGAGGTGTGATGCCACTGTTTCCGAGTCTTGCGGAAAGGAGTGGTAGCTTATGAGTGATTATGAAATATTGATGATTATTCTGACAATGGCCAGTCTGATCGTTGCAATTCTTACATACACACATAAGAAATAGCACCTCTGCTCTGGACAAGTAAGGTGCTATTCTTATAGTCTTTATTTCGCCGGAAACGGATAGGCTTCATCTATCGCGTCGGCTGTCTTGTTAAGTATATTATACCCAGTATATTGCGTTTTGTCAAATGTGTCACGAATGACACATGAAATATCTTTACGAAAGGATACCTATCTATGGCAACAATAGAAGAAAGATCTCCCGGGCACTATCGAATAACTGTTAATTGCGGCTATGACTTAAAAGGTAAAAAAATCCGGCGCACCACCACTTTTATCCCTGAAACAGTGACTGCCAAAGGCCATCCAAAAACTGCCAACACTATCAAAAAAGAAGTAGAAGCATTTGCCGCTGCCTTTGAGAACAAGATCAGAACCGGAAATTATACAAACATAAAGAAAATGACTTTTGAGCAATATTCCGAAAAATATCTTGAAGAGTATGCCATTCCATCTTTAGCTCCCAAAACACTTCAGGAAACAAAAAGAACCGTCAAATTATTTAATGCTGACTTCGGATATATGACGCTAGAAGCCCTAAATCCGCTTTTTCTTCAGGAATACATAAATAATATGCAAAAAGCTCCAAAAGCCTCAAATAGCCCAAATACGCTGTCCTATGGGACAATAAAGCGGAGGATGGCTGTACTGTCTGCCATGCTATCGCAGGCGGTACGCTGGAATCTCGTACAGTACAATGCAATGGAGCGAGTACAAATCAGCAAGAACAAGTCTGCACAACCTCAAGAAAAGCAGCGATACTTCAACCAAGAGCAGGCTATCACCTTTTTAAATGCACTGGACAATCCTTTAATTTATCAATACTGCAGAGCAAAGACAGCTTCCGAGAACACGATACAGATTACGGAGTACCAAGCCAAACATAAGTTGCAGTTACAGCTTAAACTATTTTTTTATCTTTCTATGTTCTCCGGTTGTCGCAGGGGAGAATTGATTGCACTTCAATGGAGTGACATAGATTTTCAAAATAGTACAATAAGCATAACGAAAAGCTCATGCCGTGTTGACGGACAATTAATTACCAAAACCACCAAAACTTCCGGTTCGATAAGAACAATAGCACTGCCTCAAGTAGTGATGGATCTCGCAAAACAGTGGAAAGCGGAACAGGCCCGCTATAGGCTTTTGATCGGCTCAAAGTGGGCGGGCAGCAATTATGTGTTTATTCAATGGAACGGTCTGCAGATGGGGCTGGAAACGCCCTACAACGCATTTCACCGGGTCATAGATAATTACAACAAGAACCGAAAGAAAAACGATCCGGAACTTCCCAAAATACCTCTTCATGGGCTGCGCCATACAAGTGCTACTCTATTGATTGCCAAAGGAACCGACATAAAAACCGTTTCCGAGAGACTGGGGCATTCCAGCACAAGTACAACACTCAATATTTATGCACATGCGTTGGAAGAGCTTGACCGAACGGCCGCAGATACATTACAGAACATTTTCTTCACATCAGCTATGTAAATAAAGTTTGGACACCAAGAGGACACCAAATATAGAAAGAACGCCTTGTCATGGACGTTCTTTCTACATTTGAAAAAAGAAAAAACCTTGTATTTACAAGGTTTTTTCTCTCTTCTTGAAAGCTGCTGACGGGAATCGGACCCGTGACCTCCACATTACCAATGTGACGCTCTACCGACTGAGCCACAGCAGCCTGAGCGGTTTTATCCGCTACGAATAATGATAATACCACAGATGTAGCTATTTGTCAATGACTTTCTGAAATAATTATCCTGTAGACATTACTGCATTTTCTGCCGCACGATCTCATAAGCCAGCACCCCCGCTGCCACAGAGGCATTCAGAGAATCGATGTTACCGTTCATTGGGATCGAGGCTACAAAGTCGCACTTCTCTTTTACCAGTCGACTGACACCGTTTCCCTCATTGCCCACCACCAGGCCAATGGGACCTTTCAGATCCAGATTGTACATCAGTTCGCCGTCCATGTCGGCACAGACAAACCACAGTCCTTCCTTTTTCAGTTCCTCTATGGTATTGCCCAGATTACTCACCTTTGCCACCGGCGTATAATTCAGCGCTCCGGCGGAAGTCCTGGCCACCACCGCGGTCAGACCCACTGCCCGGCGCTTCGGTATGATCACACCGTGGGCACCGGCCAGGTTGGCGGTACGGATGATAGCTCCAAGATTATGGGGATCCTCAATATTATCCAGCAGGATAATAAAGGGAGGTTCTCCCTTTTCCCTGGCTGCATTCAGGATATCTTCCACCTGGGCATACTCGTAAGCCGCCGCCTGGGCGATCACTCCCTGATGCTTTCCGGTCTCAGACATCTGATCCAGCCGTTCCTTCTTTACTTTATTTATTATGATGTCGTGTTTTTTCGCTTCCCGCAGAATGGAAAGGACCGGACCATCCTGCAGGCCTTCCTGAACGTACAGCTTGTCTATGGTCTTGCCGGAGCGAAACGCTTCCATTACTGCATTTCTTCCCTCGATTGTCAATTCCTCATAACGCATGCCCGCTCTCCTCCAATCCCAGTTTTACCAGATCGATCATTCGCTGATGATCGCCTTTCAGGTATAAATAACCTATCAGAGCCTCGAAACCTGTGGCCTCCAGATACTCTCTGCGGGTAGCGTTTTTCGCTGTATTGTAAGGTTTGGCGTTGTGTCCCCGGCGATAAACGCCCTGTTCTTCCTCCGTCAGATGTGGCTGCAAAGCCGTGATCATCTCGGCCTGTGTCCCTGCCTTCACCAGACTGCTGGCGCGCAGGTGCAGTTTTCCCGTCTGACAGTTGGCCCGCTTGACCAGCACGCTGCGGATTACCAGGTCGTACACTGCGTCCCCGATATAGGCCAGGGTTAACGGAGAGTACTGATCCCAGGCCCGCTTCTGCAAACCAAACCGCTCCGCAAGGTATTCTTCCATCATGCCTTCTTCCATTTTACTCCTTCGCGGGTATCCAAAAGTACAATACCCATCTCCAGAAGCTGCCCCCGGATCGCATCAGCCCTGGCAAAATCTTTCGCTTTTCTGGCTGCCTGACGTTCCTCGATCAGTTTCTCGATATCGGCCTCCAGCATCTCTTCCTTCTTCTCCAGGATCAGTCCCAGTACATCACCAAGTTCAAGAATTTCGTCCTTTACCGCCTGGATAAATGCCCTGGAGTTCTGGGCGGTGACATTGGAATTGGCATATTTTACCAGTTCGAAGATCACAGAGATGGCATCCGCCGTGTTCAGGTCGTCATCCATTGCTTCGTCAAACCGCTCTACAAATGCCTTCACCTCTGAAAGCGCAGCCACCTCCTGCTTGGTCAATTCCGCGACTGCGGCATTCTCCTGCAGATAATTCAGATTGTCCACTGCGTTTACGATACGATCCAGTCCATTTTTGGAGGCTTCCATCAGCTCCGCGCTGAAATTCAACGGGCTTCTGTAGTGAGCGCTCAGCATAAAGAAACGCAGCACCTGCAGGTCATATCTGTCTTTGATTTCGCGAACTGTGAAAAAGTTGCCAAGGGACTTGGACATTTTCTTGTTATCAATATTTAAAAACCCGTTGTGCAGCCAGTATCTGGCAAAAATCTTACCGTTGCAGCACTCACTCTGAGCAATTTCATTCTCATGGTGCGGGAAGATCAGATCCTCACCCCCGGCATGAATGTCGATCTCTTCTCCCAGATACTTTTTCGCCATCACGGAGCATTCTATATGCCATCCGGGACGTCCCTGGCTCCAGGGAGACTCCCAGTAGGGTTCTCCTTCTTTTTTGGGTTTCCACAGCACAAAATCCAATGGATCTTCTTTCTGGTCTTCTCCGGTCACCAGAAGAGAGCGGTTGCCGGAACGCAGATCGTCCAGATTTTTGTGGGACAGTTTTCCGTACTCCGCAAACTTTCTGGTGCGGAAGTAGACAGTTCCCTCCACCTCGTAGGCGTAGCCTTTCTTCATCAGGATAGAGATCATCTCGATCATCCCGTCGATCTCCTGAGTGGCCTGCGGATGAGTAGTAGCAGGTTTCACATTCATATCTGCCATATCCTGTTTGCACTCTTTGATATAACGTTCAGAGATTTCCTGAGCATTGACGCTCTCCTCCAGAGCCTTTTTGATGATCTTGTCATCCACATCCGTAAAGTTGGAAACATAATTTACCTCATATCCCCGGTGTTCCATATACCGTCTGGCCGTGTCAAACACGATCATAGGTCTCGCATTTCCGATATGAATAAAGTTGTAAACTGTGGGTCCGCAGACGTACATGGAAACCTTCCCCGGCACCAACGGCACAAATTCTTCTTTTTTCTTCGTCAGGGTATTGTAAAACTTCATCTTTCTTCACCTTTCCTGAATTTAAATCTGCATTTTCTAAGGAAACGATGATTTAACCAGCGTTTCCCTAACTTATTTTATAATCCTCTGGATTTTAGTCTATGCAATCCTGAACGATTTGTCAACGGTTACATCCGCTGCACCCGGCGCATCCCGGGCCGCTTACCATCACATCATTCGCCACAAGATCCATCAAAGGGAGCAGCAGACAAATGGCCTGAGCTGAGATACCCTCTCCGCTTCCGGTAAAGCCAAGTCCCTCCTCGGTGGTCGCCTTGATACTGACCTGTCCCATCTCAATTCCCAAAGCCGCCGCCACATTTTCCCGCATCTGCGGTATATGCGGCATCATCTTAGGCCGCTGCGCGATGATCACAGCGTCTATATTTTCAACGACATAATTGTTCTCCTCCAGCAGTTTCCCCACATGCTCCAGCAGGGCGATGCTGGAAATTCCCTCATACCGCGGATCCGTATCCGGAAAATGCTGTCCGATATCTCCCAGAGCGGCCGCTCCCAGCAGGGCGTCCATGATCGCATGGACTACCACGTCCGCGTCCGAGTGGCCAAGAAGTCCTTTCTCATAAGGGATCTTAACGCCTCCCATGATCAGCTCCCGACCTTCCGCTAATTTATGCACATCATAACCCAATCCAACCCGCATATCATGCTCCTTTCCGACTGGTTGTATCATCATTTCAACACCACTCATGACATTTACAGTAATCATATCATTATCCCGCCAGTTCGGCAAGAAATTCCGTAGATGTTATTTACTATTTTCTCCAAATTGGGTATACTCAAAACATAAACTTGTCATGAGGTGATCCGTTTGAAAAATACGATTTGGAAAAGATACCTGTTTTTTTTAGCTGCTCTTCTGGGCATTCTTCTGGTGGGATGCTTTGTGGTCCTATTGGTATTTCGCCCGTCCTCCATTATGAATGCCTTTCATGAACTGGCCAGCATCCTTATGCCCTTTATCTACGGTCTGGTCATCGCGTATGTGCTTCGCCCGGCCTGCGAATTTTTTGAAAACGGCTTCGCGGCATTGAATAAACGAATCGCAAAAAAAGCGCACCCAGGGCTGAACCGGATGTGCGCTATTCTGGTGACGTTTGTAATCGCCATACTGATCATTATCTTCCTTTTCGGCCTGATCATCCCCCAGCTGATCACCAGCATTTCCAGTATTGTATCGCAGCTGCCCGATATCATTGACCGCTTTCAAACCTGGATCGGCACCTGGGAGCGGGGAGAGATGAGCCGCGAGGTCATCAGCTATGTTGGCCAGATCATCACCACCCTGAGTGATCGGCTTCAGAATTATCTGTCCAACAATGTCCTGACCAATATGCAGGATATTGTCTCAAATATCACCTCCAGCTTTCTTAGCCTGATGAGTTTTCTGAAAAATTTTGGTCTTGGCTGCATCGTTTCCATCTACCTGCTGGGCAGCCGGGAAAAGTTCCTGGCCCAGGGAAAACTTTTGCTCTACAGCATCTTCCCGGAAAAGTGGAACAAACGGATCCTAAATGAACTTCACCTGGCTGACCGGATGTTTATTGGATTCATCACCGGAAAGCTGTTAGACTCCGCCATCATGGGCGGGATCTGTTTCGTTTTCTGCTGGGCTGTGGGGATGCCTTATACCGTATTAGTCAGTGTCATCGTAGGTGTCACCAACATGATCCCGTTCTTCGGACCATATCTGGGAGCCATTCCCTCCGCCATTTTGATCCTGACGGAAAGTCCCTACAAATGTGTGCTTTTTCTGGTATTTATCATTATCCTCCAGCAAATTGACGGAAACGTCATCGGACCGCACATTCTGGGAGACAAACTTGGCTTGTCCGGCTTTTGGGTACTATTCGCCATCCTGTTCTTCGGCTCCCTCTGGGGTCTGGTGGGTATCCTGATCGGCGTTCCTCTGTTTGCCGTGATCTATGACCTTGCCCAGAAGCTGATCGCCCTCTGTCTGCAAAAACGCAGGCAGACTAAACTGTTGGAGGATTACCGGGAACAGTTTTCGTCAAAGTAAGTACAGATAGTCAGTGCCTCTCATCATTCTCGTACTTCTCGCAGAAGCGCGCAGAGAATGAGGGGGGCTCATTTCCTGCATAGAGATGAGAAATATCCCCGATCTTGGATGCCCGGAAACTCACGATACCTTTTTCCCTCTCCTCCGTGTAAACCTCTGTTACGGAGGTAGGCGCCATGGCCGTACTGTGCCAGATTGTAAAAGGCGAAACTCCCCACAAATGAGACAGCAGGACGCAGGTCACCCCAAAATGACAAAAAAAGCAAATGGTATCGTTATTTCCCATCTCTGTGTGATACAGATATCCCTCACGGATATAGCCGTACTGTGCTAAAAGTTCATCTAATCCTCTGCAGGTTCTGTCATACACTTCATTGATATTACTGTACAGTGTCATCTCGGAATGATGCCACGCCTCACGATCATAATACTCCGGTTTATTTTTCCAATAGGACGGCACCATATCCCAGGCAATCCGGTTTTTGAACCCAGTTTCATTTCTTCTCGTGTTGGGGTAGGCCTTCTGCATATTTTCAGATAAATTAACATCTACTTTTGCGGGAAACTCCTGCAGCCAGTCCTTCACCTGGGCATTTCTGCCCAGACGCTCCAGCGTATAAGCAGCGGTGTCCCTGGCACGTCCCAGGGGAGAGACATAAAAATCACGAACGGTCTCTTTCACCATACGGTCAGCCAAAAGCTGTGCTTCTCTCCGTCCTTTCTCTGTCAAAGTGTCATGCTCATAATCGGGATCTCCATGTCGGATAAATAATAGTCTCATGCGGCTTTCCTCCATTTTTTCTCTATTTTCTTTTGATTCAGATACATCTGTGATACTCTGACGGCACGACGCCATACCGCTGGCGAAAACTTCTGGCAAAATAACTCATCTCCCGAAAACCGCAGCGGTCTCCGATTTCCGACACCTTCATTTTTGAGGTTCTCAGTAATTCCTCCGCTTTTTCCAGCCGGTATGCTTTCAAATACTGGATGGGCGTTGTGCCCAGCATGCCGCGGAAACAGCGAAGACATTCACTTTCACTCACCATGGCACTCTCCGCAATTTTTCCGGTATTCATATCCTCGGCATAATGTTCCCGGACAAAAGTCAGCATCTGCTTGATACGCTCTTCCCTGCGCTGCTCCGCCATGGGATAACTCGCCTTCACCGGGTTCCTATGCGCGAAAAGCAGAGCGGCAAAGTGGGAAAGCTCCGCCCGTATGCGAAACTCATATTCCTCCGGTTCTCTATTGCATATCTGCCAGGCATTTTCCAATGCTTCCAACGCTTCTCTTTCCCAGGATACCTCCTGATGCAAAAGTACCAGTTTCATGCCATAATTTTTCTGGATCGGCATCAGATACTTTTCCCAGAAAATACTGTCGGCGGTTCCTCCGATAAGGGAAGGGGAAAAAACGATGGAGTGAAATAAACACGATTCCTCCGGTCTGTCATTCCAGCACCCATGCAGGATCCCTGAATTGATAAAGAAGCCATCGCCGGCCTTTACGGTATGTTCCTCCTGTCCAATAGATACCTTTGTTTCTCCACACTCCACCACCACCGCCTCCCACTCATCATGCCAATGCCACGGAACCGACTCTGTTTGCAGGTCATCATGATAACAGGCAACCGGAAATGCTTTCGTTCCATGGCTGTTGATCTCACGGCTGTTTTCATCCGTCACGGTGGCACATTCCGATAATGCCATATATATTCCCCCATTCTGACGGTTTTATACTACCATCTTGTTTGAATAATCCTAACGCTTTTTCTTTTATGACGATATAATTGTATCATGAGAATAAAACTACGTCTACAGAAAGGATAACGTTATGTTTCAATTATTGCTTGCCATCATCTATCTTGCTTTTATCAGCCTTGGCCTTCCGGATTCCCTCCTGGGCTCCGCATGGCCTACCATCTATCAGGAACTGAATGTGCCCGTGTCCTGGTCCGGCATTGTATTTATGATCATTGCCATTGGCACAGTCATTTCCAGTCTTCAAAGCGACCGGCTTACCAGAAAGCTTGGCCCCGGAAAAGTAACACTTATCAGCGTAGCTATGACAGCCGCTGCGCTTTTTGGTTTTTCTACATGCCATTCCTTTATTATGCTCTGTTTGTGGGCTATTCCTTACGGACTAGGTGCTGGAAGTGTGGATGCCGCACTAAACAACTATGTTGCATTACATTTTGCCAGCCGTCACATGAGCTGGCTTCACTGCATGTGGGGCATCGGCGCTTCGGCGGGGCCCTATATTATGGGGGCTGCGCTGATGGGAGGAAAAACATGGAATCAGGGATACCGCGTTATCGGTATTATGCAGACTGCCCTTGTTCTGATTCTTTTTATCAGCCTCCCACTTTGGAAAAAAGTCGCCTCCAACTCCGAAGGCAATGAAGCTCCTGAAAGAAAAACGCCGCTTTCCCTGAAAGAGATCTTTTCTCTCCCCGGCGCCAAATACGCTATGTTCTGCTTTTTTGCCTACTGCGCCCTGGAGCAGACTACCGGTCTGTGGACCAGCAGCTATCTTGTTCTGTCAAAAGGAATCGATGCCGGTACTGCGGCGCGCTTTGCCTCCCTGTTCTTTATCGGGATCACGGTCGGCCGTGCCATCAATGGTTTTCTCTCCATTCGGCTTTCTGACGAGCAAATGGTGCGTCTTGGGCAAATCTTAACGCTTCTGGGGATCCTGTGTATTCTTCTTCCGCTGGGAACCAGGATCGCTCTGGCAGGCTTCGTTATCATCGGTCTTGGTTGTGCTCCAGTTTTCCCAAGCCTGCTGCACGCCACACCGAATCATTTTGGGGCGGCGAACTCCCAGGCGATCATGGGAGTGCAGATGGCCTACGCATACATCGGGACTTCCATCATGCCTCCCATCTTCGGATGGATCGCCGGACACATTTCCATTCGGCTGCTGCCGCTTTACCTGATGCTTCTCCTGGTATTAATGTTCCTGATGCATGAGATGCTGGTAAAAGCTACTAATAAGAATATTAATAAGAATAAGTGAGGCTCTGTCAATGAAATACGATTACCATGTACACACCCATCTCAGTGATGATGCGCAAACGCCCATGGAGGAGATGGTGCAAAAGGCTCTTTCTCTTGGGCTGGAGGAACTCTGTTTTACGGATCACATTGACTACGGAGTAAAAACGGATGACGGCCCGCCGGAACGCAGGAATTGTGATTGCAGGCTGTACTTTCAGGAGCTGGCGGATATCCGGCGCAGGTTCGGAGATAAAATTACGGTAAAAGCGGGGATGGAATTCGGCATACAGCCCCATACGATACCTCAGTTTCAAAAAATATTTGATATGTATGAGTTTGATTTTATCATTCTCAGCAATCATCAGGTAGATGATCTGGAGTTCTGGTCACAGGATTTCCAAAAAGGAAAAACACAGGAAGAATTCCAGCGCAGATATTATGAACAGATTTATGAAGTCATGAATCTGTATCATGACTATTCCATCCTGGGTCATCTGGATATGATCAAACGATACGATCTGGTAGGACCATATCCCGATGAAAAAATTTTGGATATCATAGAACGGATACTCCGGCTGGCAATCAAAGAAGGCAAAGGAATTGAGGTAAATACCTCCTGTAGATCTTACTCCGTCCCGAAAAATTCTGGAACTCTACCATGAACTGGGAGGCGAAATTCTGACCCTGGGTTCGGACGCTCATCGCCCGGAAGATCTGGCAGATCAGATAGAAAACGTGAAGCCGATCCTTCGGCAGATCGGTTTTCGGTCTATTTGTACTTTCACGAAAATGACGCCGGAATTTCATGCGCTGTAACCGTATGATTTCCAGCAGCCAACAGATACTACATTATACATTAATGATGGAGGAATTGTTTATGAAAGCTACAGGTATTGTGAGAAGAATAGATGATCTGGGACGCGTAGTTATCCCGAAAGAAATCCGCCGCACTTTGAGGATCCGGGAAGCCGACCCTCTTGAAATTTTTACAGACCGGGAGGGTGAAATCATCCTGAAAAAATACTCTCCCATCGGAGAACTTGGGAGTTTTGCTAAAGAATATGCCGAGGCGCTGGCTTCCGCATCCGGTCACAGCGTGTGCATCACAGACCGGGATCAGGTAATTGCTGCCGCCGGGGGGATTAAAAAAGATACCATTGGCCACCCGGTGACCGGGCAATTGGAAGAAGTCATGAATGACCGGGAAAATGTTTCCACGGGAGACAAAAAGGAGCATGTGAAGATCACCAACGAGGATGCGGATAACGACCACTCTCAGGTCATCAGCCCCATTCTCTGCGAGGGCGATGTGATCGGCTCCGTGATCTTAAGAAGCCGCGACACCAAGGGCCACCTGGGCGAGACAGAACAGATGCTGGCAAAATGCGCCGCAGGATTCATGGGAAAACAGATGGAACAATAATATAGAGGCTGCCGCACTTAATGCATACTTTGCATAATTAGTGCGACGGCCTCTTATCTTTTATTCAGGAGTTGTAATCGTCCGGCAAAGATGATATGATTGTTACCATTCGAAAAAAAGGAAGGCGTGGTATTTATTATGAATAAGAAAGAAATCGCTGAGATTAAGAAACAGTTTACTCCTGCCAATTGTGCTGTTTCGCGCATCTGCGGCTGCTATGTGGACGGTGAAAAAAATAAACTGACGCAGTTCAAGGAAGCTTTCCTCTCTCTTCAGGAGGAGGAGATTTTTAAATATTTTGAAATTTTCCGCAAGGCGCTCTCCGGTACGCTGGGAAAAAATTTGCTGAATATGGAGTTTCCGCTGGATACGGAACGCCAGGGCGGCACCCAGGAATTTCTGCTGCAGCTTCGCGACAGCAATCTGAAAGACGATGAGCTGCTGGGCAGGTATTACGATAAGGTTATCGAATCCTATACATATGGCGAAAATTATTTGATCCTTCTGATTGACGCGGCCTATGATGTTCCGGGAAAATCCTCGGACAATCTGGAAATGTTTGACGCATCCGATGAGGTCTACCACTATATCCTCTCCTGCATCTGTCCTGTGAAATTGGCGAAACCTGCTCTATCCTACAATCCGCAGGATAAGTGTTTCCAGAACCGCATTCGGGACTGGATCGTGGACATGCCCCAGCTTGGTTTTCTCTTCCCTGCTTTTAATGACCGCAGTACGGATCTGCACAGTCTGCTTTATTACTCGAAGGACGCGGAAGAGCTGCACTTTGATTTTACGGACAGTCTGTTGGGCTGTGTGCTCCCTCTGTCCGCGGGGGGACAGAAAGAAGCATTCCAGACATTGATCGAAGAAACTCTGGGAGATTCCTGCGATTACGAGGTAGTTAAGAGCATCCACGAAAACCTGCACGAGTTGGCGGAAGAAAAGAAGGACAGTCCCGATCCTGTCATTTTAAACCAGGAGGAGGTAAAAAACCTGCTGTCCATCAGCGGCGTACAAAATGAAAAACTGGAACATTTTGACCAGCACTTTGAAGAGACTGCCGGAGCTAACGCTACCTTTTTGGCTTCTAACGTCATGAATGCCCGAAAGTTTGAGGTAAAGACCCCGGACGTCACTATACAGGTAAGTCCTGACCGTTCTGATCTGGTGGAGACCTGCATCATTGACGGGCGCCCCTGCCTGGTAATCCCCATTACCGATCAGGTGCAGGTAAACGGCATCACTGTGCGCAAAGGTTAAGTATGGCGATCGAAAGAAATACTTGCTTTTTCCTATACTATCCTGTATACTTTAATGCATAAACGCGTTGGCGCGTCGAAGTGTTGCAGAGTTTCGATGCAGGACGCGAACACGGGATTGTGAAAGGAGAAAAATAATGTTAATTAAAATTCTGCTGTTACTTATCTTCTTTGCGGTTATGATCAGCGTTGGTCTGTATTGCCGCAAAAATTCTACCGATGTGAACGGTTTCGTTCTGGGTGGCCGCTCTGTGGGTCCCTGGCTCACCGCTTTTGCTTATGGAACTTCCTATTTTTCTGCAGTTGTGTTCGTAGGATACGCCGGACAGTTTGGTTGGAAATACGGCATAGCAGCCACCTGGGCCGGTATCGGAAACGCGCTTCTCGGTTCTCTGCTCGCATGGGTGGTATTGGGACGCCGTACCAGGATTATGACTCAGCATCTGAACTCCGCAACCATGCCTCAATTTTTTGAAGCAAGATATGGAAGCAAGTCGCTGAAGATTGCAGCGTCTGTCATTACCTTTATATTCCTGATTCCTTACACTGCCTCTCTGTACAATGGACTTTCCCGTCTGTTTGGAATGGCCTTTGACATCGACTATACGGTATGTGTTATCGTTATGGCAGTACTCACCGGTGTCTATGTGATCGCCGGCGGTTATATGGCTACCGCCGTCAATGATTTTATTCAGGGCATCATCATGATCTTCGGTATCTGCGCCGTTGTGGTGGCGGTGCTGAAGAGCCAGGGCGGTTTCCTGGCTGCGCTGGACGGCATGGGTCATGTGGTGGACACTTCCGTGTCCGAAACCCCGGGGGTGTTTGCATCTTTCTTCGGCCCCGATCCTGTCAACCTCCTGGGCGTTGTGATACTTACCTCCCTCGGTACCTGGGGACTTCCGCAGATGGTGCAGAAATTCTACGCTATCAAGAGTGAAAAGTCCATCTCCACCGGAACGGTGGTATCTACGGCCTTTGCGTTTATAGTTGCCGGCGGATGCTATTTTCTGGGTGGTTTCGGCCGTCTGTTTTCTGATAAAATTGATATCGCCGCCAATGGATACGACTCCGTGGTGCCCACCATGCTGGCAGGACTCCCGGATATGCTGATCGCCATTGTCGTGATTTTGGTACTCTCCGCTTCCATGTCCACGCTGTCTTCCTTGGTACTGACCTCCAGTTCCACGCTGACGCTTGATCTGCTGAAGGACAATGTAATCAAAGATATGGATGAAAAACGCCAGGTATTCATTATGCGGGTTCTGATCGTAGTCTTTGTGGCTATCTCTGTAGTGATTGCCATAGTACAGTATCGTTCCAATGTAACCTTTATTGCGCAGTTGATGGGCGTTTCCTGGGGTGCGCTGGCCGGCGCGTTTCTGGCTCCGTTCCTCTACGGACTCTACTGGAAGGGCGCTTCCCGCATTGGCGTATGGTGCAGCTTTATCTTCTCCACCGTTGTTATGCTGGCTAATATGTTTGTCCGCTCCAGCTTCCCCACCCTGCTGCAGTCCCCCATCAATGCAGGCGCATTCTGCATGATCGCAGGTCTGATCATTGTTCCGGTAGTATCACTGTTTACACCCAAGCCGGACCGCAAGGTAGTAGAAGACGCTTTCTCCTGCTATGATGAAAAGGTTCTGGTTCCCCAGAGTGCTGCTTTAGGAGAATCAAGCAAGAAATGATTATAGATATCCATACCCACACCTTTCCGGCAAAAATTGCGGCCTTGGCTGTCGAAAAGCTGAGCCGCACATCCCATACTCTTCCTTTTTCAGACGGAACCCCGGAAGGATTGCTGAGTAATATGCAGCGGGCAGGAATTGACCGATCGGTCATCCTGCCCGTTGCTACCGCTGCCCGGCAGGTGGAACATATTAACGATTCCTCTGCAAGGCTGAACGAAGAGTATGAAAATAAAGGATTGTTCTCTTTCGGATGTGTCCACCCGGATCATGAATGTTATCGGGAAGAACTGGCCCGTGTCAAAACGCTGGGATTGAAGGGGATAAAAATCCACCCTGTCTACCAGGGAGTGAACCTGGACGATATTCGTTTCCTGAGAATTCTGGATCGGGCCGCTGAGCTGGATCTGGCAGTCATTGCCCATGCGGGATATGATATCGGATTTCCGGGGGTAGTCCGCTGCTCCCCCAGGATGGCAAGAAATGTCATTGACCAGATAGGTCAATTTCGTCTGATACTGGCTCATATGGGCGGCTGGAGGCAATGGGACGAGGTACCCCAGCTTCTGGCTGACACCGGTGTCTATATCGATACTGCATTTTCCACCGGCTCCTTTCATCCACTGGATGACGGGCACTGGAAAACAAAAGAAGAAACTGACATGATGGATACGGATCAGTTTATGACTCTTTATCATGCATTTGGACCGGAACGCATCTTCTTTGGCACAGACAGCCCCTGGAGCGATCCGCAGGAGAGCCTGGAGTTTATCCAAAACCTCCCCTTGCCGCAGGCAGACCGGGAGAAGATACTGGGCGACAATGCCCTGAAGCTGCTGAACCTCAAATAATAAAATGAGCCACGCCGGATTTGCGCTGCGAAGCAGCAATTTCCTTAGATCTGCGCAATTTCTTCCTGGGTCAATGTCTTCAATCCCTTAGCTGCCAGCGCCGCTTCCGCCGCCCTGGTGTCCGCCACACGGAAGATCATGTAGGCCTTGGCTGTACCTGCCCCGAGGAATGCGTACATGTACTCTATGTTCACTTTGGCGTCTGTGAAGGTCTGCAGCAGCTTATTCAGTCCCCCTGTCTCATCCGGGATCTGATAAGCCAGAACCTGTGTCAGACTGGCTACAAAATCAGCTTCCTTCAGCACATTTGTTGCAGCATACACATCATCCACGATCATTCGCGCGATTCCAAAATCCTTGGTCTCTGCAATGGAAAGAGCGCGCATATCTATGCTGTGCTCCGCCAGAACTTCTGTCATCTTATTTAACATTCCCGGCTTATTCTCCAAAAATACAGAAATCTGTCTGATACTCATAATCGTACCTCCCAATTGATATTACCCTTTTTCTGTTTTAAGGGCTTGTCAGTGTCTAGTCCAGTTATTTGGCGAACGCTGCACTATATTTTACGCTTGTCGATTACGCGGACCGCCTTACCTTCGCTGCGGGTAATGGACTTTGGAGCCACCAGGGAAACTTTTGCTTTCAGTCCCAGCATCGCCTTCAGTCCGTCCACCAGTTCTTTCTGGCGTGTTTCAATCTCACCGATATTATCTGTAAACATCTCCGGCGTCATCTCCACCTGCACATCCAGCGTATCCGTATTATTTACCCGATCTACAATAATCTGATAATTGGCCGCGTATCCATGATTCAGCAATACCGTTTCTATCTGACTGGGGAAGACATTGACACCACGGATGATCAGCATATCATCCGTGCGTCCTTTCGGCTTCGTCATGCGCACATGAGTGCGTCCGCAGGAACACTTTTCTCTCGTCAGCGTACAAATATCTCTTGTGCGGTAACGGATCAGCGGAAACGCTTCCTTGTCAACGGAGGTAAATACCAGCTCACCCTGAGTTCCCTCCGGCAGCACTTCTCCGGTATCCGGATCAATGATCTCCGCGATAAAATGATCCTCGTTAATGTGCATACCTGCCTGAGCAGAACACTCGAAAGACACGCCCGGTCCGGACAGTTCCGTCAATCCATAGATGTCATACGCTTTGATACCGAGAGTGTTTTCAATATCGCGGCGCATCTCTTCGCTCCATGCTTCTGCACCGAAGATACCCGCCTTCAGCGGAATATCGTCCGGTCCGTAACCCAATTCCTTCATTCGCTCACCAATGTACGCCGCATAACTCGGAGTGCAGCACAGAATGGTAGCCTGCAGATCCATGATGAACATGATCTGGCGATCCGTATTCCCGGAACTTGTAGGAATAGTAAGACACCCTACCTTGTGGGAACCTCCGTTAAGACCCGGACCTCCGGTAAACAGTCCATAGCCGTAGGAAACCTGGCAGACATCCTCATTCGTTCCGCCTGCTGCCATGATTGCGCGGGCACAGCACTCCTCCCACAGGTCAATATCTTTCTGTGTATAGAAGGCCACTACCCTCTTTCCGGTAGTACCTGACGTAGACTGGATACGGACGCAGTCTTTCAGCGGCACACCCACCAGCCCGTACGGATAAGCCTCCCTCAGATCGGCTTTGGATAAAAACGGGAGTTTGTACAAGTCATCACTGGATTTTATATCTTCCGGTGTAATTCCCTTCTCTTCCATCTTTTTCCGATAGTACGGTACATTCTCCCAAACATGACGAACCTGATTCACCAGACGTTCATCCTGAATGGCCTTGATTTTTTCGCGCGACGCGCACTCAATGTCTTCCTGAAAGTATCTTTCCATCTCTCTCTCCTATCTACACCGCGTTTTTCCCAAGTTCAAACGCTTTCTTGTTCATCTCCAAAAACTTCGCAGGCACATTGGCTTCCAGTGACGCCATCCATGCTTCCTGCGGCAGATCAAAATAATGCGACAGCCTGCCCAGCAACACAATATTTACTGCTTTGGCGGAGCCTGCCTCCTTCGCCAGCTTCAGACAGTTCATGGCATCCACCTTTGCTCCCAAGCTTCTCAGCTTTTCCACCAGATCCTGGGGATATTCGACGGCCCCTGTGATCACCGGCATCGGATCGATCTGCTGGGTATTCGTCACGATCTGACCGTCCTTTTTCAGGAAAGGCAGCCATCTGGCCGCTTCCAGGAGTTCAAAGGACACAATGAAGTCCGCCTCTCCCCGGTCAATCACCGGAGAGTACACATGATCTCCGTAGCGCACGTAAGTCACCACGCTGCCGCCTCTCTGGGACATTCCATGCACCTCAGAAACCTTCACGTCATATCCCTGGGACAAAAGCAGATGCCCCAGCAATTTGCTGGCCAGCAGAGAACCCTGGCCTCCAACGCCCACGATCATAATATTCTTTGTTTCCATTACTTTTGTCCCTCCTTTGCTGTGGATTCAAATGCGTCCTTTTTACAGAGCTGGCTGCAGACCTCACATCCTACGCAAAGAGTATTGTCCACATGCGCCTTGCCATTTTTCATAGAAATAGCCGGGCATCCGATCCTCATACAGGACTTACAGCCAATGCATTTTTCCTCATTTACAGTCAGCGGAGCATTGTGTTTCACGTATTTCAGCAATGCGCAGGGACGTCTGGAAATGATCACCGACGGCTCCTTCGCTGATAGTTCCTCTTTTAGTACCCGGTCGCATTCTTCCAGATTGTAGGGGTCAACCACGCTCACACGTTCAAAGCCCATGGCGCGGCACAGTGCTTCCAGATCGATCTTACCCGCCGGATCCCCCTTAATATTGTAGCCGGTGGTGGGATTCTGCTGGTGCCCGGTCATACCGGTGATAGAGTTATCCAGAATGATCACTGTGGAATTTGACTGATTGTAGGCTACATTCGCAAGACCGGTCATGCCGGAATGCATAAACGTAGAATCACCGATGACGGCCACCGTCTTTCCTTCGCTTTCCTCCCCCAACATCTTATTGAAACCGTGGATCGCTCCGATAGATGCGCCCATGCACAGAGTCATCTCCATTGCCCCCAGAGGCTGTACGGCTCCCAGTGTGTAACACCCAATATCTCCCAGAACAGTACATTTATTTTTCTTTAATGTGTAAAATAATCCTCTGTGGGGACATCCCGCGCACATCACCGGCGGACGCATCGGGATAGCTTCCTCCAATGTCTGTCCGTCATGGACTTCTCCTCCCAGCGTTTTGGCGATCAGATTCTGGGAGAATTCATCCACCAGCGGCAGAAGATCTTTCCCGGAAACCGGGATGCCAAGCGCCCGGACATGATTTTCAATGATCGGATCCAGCTCTTCCACCACCACCAGACGATCCACCTTTGCGGCAAAATCCCGGATCAGTTTTTCCGGAAGGGGATTGGTCATGCCAAGCTTCAGGACGCTGACGCTGTCTCCAAAGACTTCCTTCACATACTGATAGGAAGTAGAGGCAGTGATGATGCCAAGCCCGGTTCCTCCCATTTCTACCCGGTTTACAGGAGCTGTCTCCGCGTATTCGATAAGATCCAGCGTGCGCTGTTCCACCACGGGATGACGCTTCTTCGCGTTGCCCGGCATCATAACGTATTTCCCAATATTCTTCTCATATTCTTTTACCGGAACGATGCGTTCTCCCGGCTCTACCACTGACTGGGAATGGGCTACGCGGGTACACATCTTGATCAGGACCGGCGTATCAAATTTTTCTGAAATCTCATAAGCCAGCTTCGTAAGCTCCAGCGCTTCCCCAGAGTCCGATGGTTCCAGCATCGGCACTTTTGAGGCAATGGCGTGATGACGGCTGTCCTGTTCGTTCTGGGAAGAATGCATGCCCGCATCATCCGCCACTCCAATAACCATTCCGGCATTCACACCGGTGTAAGACATAGTATAAAGCGGATCTGCCGCCACGTTCAGGCCAACATGCTTCATACCGCAGAATGATCTGCGGCCGGAAAGGCAGGCGCCGAAAGCCGCCTCCATGGCAACCTTTTCATTGGGCGCCCACTCGCAGTAGATTTCATCATACTTAGCTGCTTCCTCCGTAATCTCTGTACTGGGCGTTCCGGGATAACTGGAGATCATACAGACCCCGGCTTCGTACAGTCCTCGGGCAACCGCCTTGTTGCCCAGCATTAACTCTTTCATTTTCGTTCACTCCTCTTACTCATATTCAAAACAAACAAAATCCTTTCTGTTTATTTTAACAGGTCAACACGGCAAAGTAAACCAAAACTATTGACTTTTTGCCCAAAATCAGTTATGATTCTTTAGCAGTTTAAAGTCAAAAATCATACTGTGAAAAAGCATTAGTTTTAGAGGAGATTCTATCATGCCTATTACGGATCTATTAGAGAGAAACAACAAATTGTACGGTGACGAGGTTGCCCTGGTGGAGATCAATCCGGAAATCCGGGAAGAACAGCGTGTCACCTGGAAAGAATATGAGCTGATCCAGCCCACCTCCCCCTCCTTCTACCGCCGTCAAATCACCTGGGCGGTCTTTGACGAGAAGGCAAACCGCGTGGCTAATATGCTGTTGGAGCAGGGGATCAGCCGCGGACAGAAATGCGCGGTTCTAATGATGAACTGTCTGGAATGGCTGCCCATCTATTTCGGTATCTTAAAAGCGGGAGCTGTGGCTGTCCCGCTGAACTTCCGTTTCACTTCGGATGAGATCGATTACTGCCTGAAATTGGCAGACGTGGATGTTTTATTCTACGGTCCGGAGTTTATCGGGCGCATTGAAGATATCGCCGGACATCTGAAAAAGAATACCCTGCTCTATTTTGTCGGTGATTCCTGTCCGTCCTATGCACAGGACTATTACCGTCAGGTTTCCAATAGTTCGTCTTGCGCGCCGAGGATCCTGATCGAAGATACGGATGACGCGGCGATTTATTTTTCTTCGGGTACCACCGGGTTTCCAAAGGCCATCCTCCTGAAACACCTGGCGCTGAGCCAGTCTGCCCGGATGGAAGCAAAACATCATCAGACAACAAAACAGGATAATTTTCTCTGCATCCCGCCCCTGTACCACACGGGCGCGAAGATGCATTGGTTTGGTTCTCTTTACACAGGAAGCCGCGCTGTCATCCTGAAAGGAAACTCTCCGAAAGCCATTCTTCAGTCCGTATCCAACGAGGGCTGCACCATTGTATGGCTCCTGGTGCCCTGGGCGCAGGATATTCTGGCCGCTCTGGATCGGGGAGAACTGAGAATAGAAGACTTCCACTTAAGCCAGTGGCGGTTGATGCATATCGGCGCTCAGCCGGTTCCGCCCAGCCTCATCAAACGCTGGCTGGAGTATTTCCCGAACCACAAATATGATACCAACTATGGGCTTTCTGAATCCACCGGTCCCGGCTGTGTTCATCTGGGACTGGAGAATGTTCACAAGGTTGGCGCTATCGGTGTTCCGGGATTTGGCTGGAAAGCAAAGATCGTGGATGAAAAGGATCAGCCCGTTGTCCCGGGCGAAGTCGGGGAATTGTGTGTGAAAGGGCCGGGCGTCATGGTAGAATATTACAATGACCCTGCCGCCACGGCGGAAACCCTCAAAGAGGGCTGGTTACATACCGGAGATATGGCACGTCAGGATGAAGACGGATTTATCTTCCTGGTGGACCGCAAAAAGGACGTTATCATTTCCGGCGGTGAAAACCTCTACCCCGTTCAGATCGAGGCTTTCCTGGCCGCAAACAGTAAGATTCATGATGTGGCCGTCATTGGCCTGCCGGACAAACGTCTTGGGGAGATCCCTGCCGCCATCATTCAGGTGAAAGAAGGCTCCGACCTGACGGAAGAGGAAGTCAACCAGTTCTGTGTAGACCTTCCCCGCTACAAACGCCCGCGCAAGATTATTTTCGCCAACGTGATCCGCAACGCCACCGGCAAGATCGACAAGCCGAAGCTCCGGGAAATCTACTGCGGCGAACGTCTGGTAGAAAAACAGAATCAGTCCTGATACAGATTTGCATATAAAAACGAGAGGCTGCCGCACTAAATGCATACCTTGCATAAATATAGTTTTTTGAGAGCCTCATCATACGTTGGTACTTCCTGGCTGCAAGCTTATGCGCAGCAGGCAGGTTAGTACCCATTACGTATGATGGGAAGCGAAAGCGTTCCTCAAAAAACTATAATTATGCAGTAAAATGCTTAGTGCGACAGCCCCTTTTTCTTATCTTTCAATGGTCAGATAGTTATGCAGCTGATCTGCCCGGGCCTGGGTCCAGGACACTGCTTCCACATCATCAAACAGCGTCGCGAACTGGTCAGATGCCATAACCACGTTCAGGATATTGATCACCGATTTCTGCAGGTCACCCAGAGAAATGTTGTTATCTTTGTAATATCCCTTGTAGATAATGGTGGTGTTATCGCCGTCCTCAGTGATCTCCACCGTATCGCCAAGCTGTGCCAGGAGATCTCTCACAGAGATTTCTGCCTCCTCGCCATCCGTGATCGTGGCACGAACAGCAGCATCCAGATCCGCCGTAGCTACGGTCTTCTCAATGGTGACATCGCCCTGTGCATCGTTGACGAACTCGCCCCATGCGGTACGAGCCTGCGGACCAAACCATCCCTGAGATACGTTCACTTCCGGATAAATATCATCTTCCGCAAAGGTCGGCTCCTCGTCCGTGAAAGCACGGATGGTAATATCCTGCACGGAACTGCCCGGCATGATCAGGTCATTGCCTGCATGCATAGAGATGGAAGGTGTGGACTGTCCGCCGCCCCAGTCAGTCATAACCAGACCGTCGAAGCCCCACTCACCACGGGTAACATTTGTTAACAAGTCATAGTCATCGGCATCCGGAACACCATTGTTTAAGTTGTAGGAGGACATGACCGCCATGGGTTTCGCGCCCTTTACCACCATCTCAAACTGTTTCAGATAGATTTCACGGCTTGCCCGTTCGCTGATGGTGTTGTTCACCGCATTACGGTTATCTTCCTGATCGTTGCCATAGAAATGCTTAATGGTAACGCCTACGCCCGGATGGCTCTGCACACCCTTGGTCTCGGAGAGACCCATCATACCTGCCAGATACGGATCCTCAGAGTAGTACTCGAAGTTACGTCCGCACAGCGGGTTTTTCTGAATGTTCATGCCCGGCGCCAGCCAAAGGGTAATACCGTACTCTTCCAGCTCTTCTCCAACAGCGTTGCCAAAGGCCTCCATGGCATCAATATCCCAGGTCTGGGTCATTACTGTCCCGGACGGGAATGCGGTACAATACTGATAATAGGTGTTTCCATCTTCTCTTTCTTCCTGCTGAGTAATACGCAGCCCTGCAGGTCCGTCAGCCAGAACAATGTTGGGAATAGCCTTGGACTCAATGTAAATGCCGGCGGTCTCACCAGCCGCACCGGATACCGCGTTGGCCTGTGCGCCGATCATGGTTCCGTCAGACGCATCTGCCGCGTTCTCAGAAGCAGCGCCTGCTGACTGTCCGTTGGCGGTAGGAAGTTTGTTTCCGCCGATCACGATGTCCGCCATCTGGCTCACCGTCAGCCCGGAAACGAACTCTTCCATCGTGATGGTACCGTCATAGACATCCTTCAGAGTATTTGCGCTAAAATCACCGGCCAGTTCCACCACGTTCTCCGTGTAATCCGGATGGTCATGGTATTTACCGGTCAGGACATACCCAAGATTCTCATTCAGATATTCCGTTTCTGTGGTATCCGAAACGTAAACATCTACGTTCTCATCATCGTACGGAGAGGCATTGTCCAAAGTAACAATATCTGCTGCCGCAAGCTCGATGACCGGAGCCGCTGCGATCTCATCCGCCTCACCGTCATAGGAATATGGCTCTGCACCCTCATTGCTGAGTTCTTCTATCTCTTTGTCCGGGTGAAGCTGATTGCTGAGCTGCTCGGTAATAGCGGTCTCATCCAGCCTGATTACTGCCGCCGCCGTGGTATTTCTGGAACTATTGCCTACGCGGATAATATAATCGCCGGCTTCCAGAATATAGGCTGCCTTCTCCTCACTGTAAGAAGACATCTCCGGAGTATTGAACGTGATCTTCAGTGTCTGGCTCTCGCCCGGAGCGATCTCATCCGTCTTGGCAAAGCCTGCCAGCTCCTGGTACGGCTTTTCCAGCTCCCCTGCCGGGGCAGAGAAATAAACCTGGACAACTTCCTTTCCAGAATAGGTTTCGCCGGTATTGGTCACGGTAGCGGCTACTGTCACATGCTCAGCGTCCGCTTCTACCGCGTCCACCATTGTCTCAAATGTGGTGTATGAAAGTCCGTAATCAAACTCATACGCCGGAGTTACATTAAAGGTATCATAGTAGCGGTATCCAACATAAATACCATCGGTGTAATCTTCCTGATCCACATTGCCGTCATTCATGCCCCAGGTCTCGGCATCCGGAAGATCCGAATAATTGACCGGCCAGGAAGCTGCCAGTTTTCCGGAAGGAGTTACCTCACCGTCCAGGATCTTCACCAGAGCATCGCCGCCACGCTGTCCGGCCTGGCCCATCACAAGCACAGAATCGATTCCCTCGATCTCACCGATGAATTTTGTATCAATGGCGCCGCCGGCGTTGATGACCAGGATCACTTTGTCAAAAGCATCCGCTATCTTCTCCAGATTTGCGCGCTCGATATCGGTGAGTTCATAATCTCCCGGGGTATTGGTGCGGTCAGCGCCCTCACCGGCATTTCTGGCCAGAACGTAAATACAGGTATCCGTGTCCGCTGCCGCCTCTGCCATCATATCATCCGTGATCTCGATCTCTTCCGCCCTGGGGGTACTCCAGAAACTGTTCCCTGCAGCCTCCTCCGCCAGCTTCTGTGCTTCCTCATATGCCAGGATGTACGATGTAGTCGTCACATTGTAGCCTGCGTTTGTGAAGCCCTCTGCCACAGATACGGTCTCTCTCTGATTCACATCACCGGATCCGGTACCGCCTTTCACCGTGCGCTGAGCGCCCGGGCCGAATATTGCGATGTTGCCCTCCGCTGCCAGCGGCAAAGCCGCTTCTTTGTTTTGCAGCAAAACCATACCCTGAGTTGCCAATTCCATGGAAAGATCGGAATTTTTCTGCTCCCGCTCCGTTATTTCGTCGGAAGTCACAGCTCCGTTGGCCCCATAGGCGGTCATACAGCCGGACACCGCCAATGCGGCAGCCATTGCGCCGGCAAGGATTCTGGATTTGTTCATAATACACACCCTCCTTCTCATATCATTAAACGAACCTTTTCGCTCCCGCCTTACCGATATCTTCCACAAATGAATCGCATGCGGGCAGCTGTTTTTAGATATTATTATCATATCACAAACCATTCTGCCCGCCCATTGAAATATTTTGACACCAATAGGAAAGTTTTTAAACTGGAGAATGCAAAATTTTGCGTTTATGTCTAATTTTGCCCCTCCTGCGCCTTATCCGCCGTTTCCCACATCCGGCGAAGCTCACCCACATTCATTCCGGTATACTTTTTGAACGCTTTATAAAAATAAGTTACATTGGGATATCCGGTCATCCGGGCAATATCCTTCACCTGATATTTTTTCTCCTGAAGAAGAACAATGGCCCGGCTCATCCGCAGATCGGTCAGGATTTCCACAAAAGTCTTCCCGACCTCCTGTTTTAATAGGCGGCTCAGATAAAAAGAACTGATTCCGGCACTGCCCGCTGTCTGATCCATGGATATATCCTTTTCGTAGTTTTCTTCCATAAAGAGGAGCGCTCTCATAACATGTTCCTCTAACCGGATGGTATCCTGTTTGATTTCCACCGATCTTCTGACCTGCCCCAACAGCCATGTCCGGATCTGTTCCGTTTCCCGGCAGGCCGTAAGTCCTGTCCAGTCAACACCGTTCTCTTTCTGATATCTGGTGGAAAACGGCCTCTCCTGCCCCTCCATCAGGAAGATGACTCCTCTCATAACATATGCCTTCAGCCTGTCCGGGCCGCAGGCTGCAGTTTCCGGCTGATCGAATGCTCCTTCCAATATGGAAATACACCTTTTCCAGTCACCGTCATTCAAAAATCCTCTGCACTCCAAAAACGCATTTGCCAGAGGATCCTCTTCCCCTTCGCTTTCCATTCTGGTATAAAAATGGACACCGATGCCTTCCCCCGTACGAGCTGCTATTTTGCATTCATCCAGCATCAGCGTCATATCCTCCACCCGCAGTTTCCAGCTGCTGACCCCCACATCCAACAAAATATGATTCCTCTCCCGGAACACTCTGGACACCATCTGGCACATATCTTCCAACCATTTCACTGCATTGGTCTGGTCTGCACCCCTGGAAGGAAATACCAGAACACAGATTTCCTCTCTGAGAGAACGGGAAATGCATCTGCAGTATTTTCGAAATTCCTCCGTAATCTGCCGTTCCGGAAGTTTTACCTTCTTGCCGGATTCCTTTCCCTCCAGCACCCCGGTAAGCAGCATCATCACTGCTCCGTGATAGTTCTGAGGAAGGGAGGATACATACTGTTCAAAGCCAGTCATATCAGGGACTCCCAACAAAAGAGACGAGAGAAATTCCGTTCCCAGAACTTCATTCATTTCTCCAATCTGCCGTTGAAGAGACGCTTCCTTTTCTGATTTTTCCTTCTCTTTCTCCAGCTCACCCAGTACCTTTCTCATGGTATTCTGAAAATCTTGATGTTTTACCGGTTTCAGAAGATAATCGGAAGCTCCCAGCTGCATTGCCTGTCTCAGATAATCAAAATCACTGTAGGCGGTGCAGATGATCATCTTCATCCCCGGATTGCGGGAGTGAACCAGTTCCAATGCTTCTAGTCCGGTCATTCCCGGCATATTGATATCTACCACAGCCACATCCGGATGTTCCCTTTCAATCAATGCAATGAGTTCCAGGCCATTTGACGCAAAAGGAAGCACTTCCTCACCAGGAAAATCATTCCGGATCATCATCTCCAGCGCCCTGCATTCAATCATCTCATCATCCGCAATCAAAATCCGATTCATACAACTCCCTCCGCAGCACTGTCCTTCATCTGCTGATCCGGCCTGTAGGGGATACGTATACAGACTGTAGTTCCCTTACCGGCTTCACTGAACAGCTCCATCTCCATCTGATCTCCGTAAAAGATCCGAAGCCGCTGATATACGTTATTCAGGCCGATGGTTTGCCCTATGCTTCCCTCACGCCGCATCTTTGCCCGCACTTTCTCAAGCTGTTCCTTCTCCATGCCTTGTCCATTGTCCTCAATTCTGATCTCACCCATTTCCTCTTTGGTCAGATAACAGGTAGTGATCCCAATTTTGGCACCATGAAGTTTCATTGGTACTCCATGAATCAGCGCATTCTCCACCAAAGGCTGCAGGATCATGCTGGGTACTCTCAGATCATGGAATGTTTCATCCAGTTTGAAATCAAACCGTATCCGCTCACCAAAGCGGCGTTCCTGAAGATCGACATAACTACCCAGAATTTCCAGTTCCTTTGCAAGGGTAACTTCTCTGCCGGAATAATCCAGTGTATAACGAAACAGTGCCGCTGCCGTATCAAGCAGATTCTTTGTCTCTGCCGCATCCTCCAGGAATGCCGTCTGAGAGATCATATTCAGCGTATTAAACAGATAATGAGGGTTAATCTGCATCTGCAGCGCCTGCAGCTCACTGGTCTTCAACAGATTCGCAATTCGCAGGTTTTCCAGTTCCTGGTTCTTCAACCTCTCTTTGGTATCCGCATCTTCCCTGATCTGGGCAAGCTGCGTCTGGATCCGTTCTGTCATTTGATTGTATCCCTGAACCAACTGGCGTATCTCTTCATCCATCTCCGGCGTGCAGATGACATACCTGCCGGTCTGAAGCGTATCTTCTCCAATATGTAAATTACCTGCGCTCTCCGTCAGATCCTGTATCGGACGGACAATCCCCCTGGAAAGCGTCCCCATCTGATGAACCAGAATACCGGCAGATACCAGAATGACCAGAATACAGTCAAACAGAAGTACCGTATTGCGCTGTTCTGCCCGCCTCTGAGTATCCCTGGCCCAGGTCAGTATCCTGGCATAAAGATTTCCAAACTCCGAAGTCAGTGCTTCATAAACCTCCTGCGTTTCTCCATAGAACTGGTTGATCACTTGTTTTCCTGATACCGTCACCTGCGCACAGAGATAAGCATGGTCATAGATACGCTGTGTAAGCTGCGTATAAGTATAAAACATGTCTTCCAGATCCCGGATCTCCCGGTAAAGATCCGCGGGCAGAACCGAAGCCGTCAATTCCCGGAGATGCCCCCTCATCTGAACGGTCCTGTCCCAAATTTCACGATACACGCTCTCATCTCCATCCAGCGTGTAAAGATAGACTCTGGCATTTAGCTCATTTAACGTTTCGTAAAATTGATCCAGATACATCAGCCGTTCCATATTCCGATTATAATTCCAGCGTGCATACTGGTAAAAACCAATGCACACCATAAACAGCAATGTGACTATCAGCATAGCTGCCGCCACAAAGGTCCGCCATCTGCCTCTTATGGTATTTTTTCTTCTCATGACAGATCCCAGGTCACCTCCATGCCGCTGCCCTTCTCAAGCCAGCCCTCGTAATCAAACTCTTTTCCTACAGCTTCTGTATCAATATAAATGTGTTCCTGAAAATCCTTTGACCGGCTGACATAGCTTTTGAGGCTTCGCACTGCCTCCAGGCCCTCCGAGAACCGATCCGGCATAATACTTTTCTGATACCATCCGTCCGTCAGAAAACGATAGATTTTTTCCGTCATTCCAAAGCTGATCACTACAACCTCTCCGGGTTGACGCCCTATATTTTTCAGCGCATCCCCAACCACTTCCGAGGAAGTCTCAGTTGCACAGTAAATAGCGTTGATCTGGGGGTTTTCCTGAAAGGCTTTCAAAAGTTTTGCCCTGACCTGAAGACTGTCCCCTCCATCCTCTATCATACAGACAATCTCCATATCTTGCTGATTCTCTATTTCCTTTTCAAAACTCTTCAGCCGCTCTTCCTGATTCTGATTTTCCAGGCTGGAGAGAATAACCGCAATATTCGCCCCCGATTCCATATTCTTTTTCAATTCCTTCCCTGCCTGGGTTCCTACGGCCTCATTGTCCGGTCCTACGTACCCACAACGTCCGGAAACGGGAATATCAGAGTCAATCAGAAGAACCGGTATCCCCTCTTCCTGCGCCATATGGATAGCCCCGGCTACTTCTTCATCCGCAATGTTTCCGGCGGTGATAATCCCTGTCACCCTGGAATAGATTGCTTTGCGTATAGCCGCTGCCTGCTGTTTTTCATCCGCGTTTCTCAGCCCGATGCACCTGGTGCTGGTTCCAAGATTCTGATCCGCGCTGCGCATTCCCTCCCCTACCTGCTCCCAGATCTGAGGGCACACGAAAGTAAAGCGGTAGCTTAGAAGCACCGCCGTGTTGTCCGTTGTAAACAAATTTTTCCACACAAAAAGCAATGCTGTAAAATTGATAATCAGAAATAAAATGTATTTTTTGATCGCTATCATCTCCTCTGATATCTATCATACAGCATTGTTTCCTTTTTGCAAATCACAATTTCACCATCCCTTGTAGAATTGCATCAGACTTCCCAGAGTTTTCCCCAGAGCAAGGCTCACTACGATCCAACTGGTTCCTTTCGTCAGGTTCAGGCGGCGGGTAAAGACCGGAAAGACATTCAGCAGCTCTGCCAGCGCCATGATCCAGCCGCCCACAAATATTCCCGAAAACAGTCCCAATAAAAGAAGACCCGGCCAGTTAAAAGAAAGTACCGGATAATAAACAGTCACTAAATTTCCTGCAATTCCTCCCAGGCAGATAAAGGTTTCAAAAATTTTTGCATGCTTCGCGGTATGACTAATGCCGATAAACCGGGTGATAATGCCTAATCCCACCATTAGCGCGACTACGCCTCCAGCCACCAGCGCCCCTCCGGAAAATCCCATCACTCCCAGGAAAACTCTGTGCATATCAGTACACCTTCCTTCCGTATTTTCGTATTTTTCTTACGGGTTGTTTTTTGGATTTCGGCTGTCAGCCTCAATGATTGTTGTATTAATCTCATCTTCATAAGTCCGCATTTTGACCTCCAGCGGAGTAGGATCTGCAGTCAGTTTTCTCTTAGAAAAATGATTGAAGAACAGGATAATACCGGCTCCCAGTCCTATGGAATAAGAAACTTCCAGCACCGTAAATCCATTGGAAGTATTGCCGGTAAACAGATGATAGAGCTGTCCGAACAGCTTTGTGATATTGACATCATTATTAAAAGCCATAATGGAAAAAGCGGCTCCGAAAAAAGATAAAATGCAGACAAAAATGGTCTTGCTCCACTGCCAGACCAGAGAAGGCTGGCTTTTCTTTTCCAATGTCACCACAAAATCCGTTTCTCCAAGATTATTGACTTCTACCGTTGGATACTGTTTTTGAATCGTCTCAATCACATCCATCACGGAAAACACATACCGGCCAGGTCCATTGATCTGAGAGGAGGGGATCTTGAGCAGCTTCAGCTTTGTTTCCAGCGCCTTATCACTGCAGCTTACCTTGGCAATCTCCTTCAGCGCAAAACTGGTGCCCGATATTTTCACATTCTTATCAATCTGCAGATATACCGTTGTCATAGGCACCGTTTCGCCTCCTCACAGATATTTTTCACCAGAGTGCCGTTTTCTCCCATATTCTTTGATTTCATGGTCCAGAAATAATAAAAAATACCGGCAGTCAAAGCCAGTATGATCACAATTAATCCTACATGGTATATCATCTTTTTCATCACTTCAGGCTCCTTCTTTATAAATACATATTCTAATGCGTTTTTCTGATTTATTACACTCTCAGTATCTGATAAATCCGCCAAATTATGCATGCAGCCTGATTTCTTTCTGTTTTATTTCCTCATACCTGTCCCCGCATTTTTTTCAGTATTTTTTTCTCCATTCGTGACACCTGTACCTGGGTAAGTCCCAGTTCCCTGGCGGTCTCCATCTGTGTCTTATCTCTGAAATACCGCAGGTCGATCAGCCGCCGCTCCTGCTCCTCCAGCAGTTTCAGCAGCTGCTCCAACAGCATATGGTTTAAAACCTTCTCATTCGCGTTCTCTCTTTCCACCAGTTTGTCCATCAAAAGCACCGCATTGCCGTCCCCCTGATATACCGGTCGATAAATAGACTCTATTTCTGCGCAGGACTCCAGCGCCAGCATCATTTCCTCTCCGGAAAGCCCCAGTTCTACTTCCAGTTCCTCCATCATGGGTTCCCTCCCAAGACGCTTTTCCATCTGATCCTTCGTACTGTAAATCTGGGCTGCCATTTCTTTCAGGGATCGGCTTACCTTGATCATGCCGTCATCCCGCAGAAATCTCTTAATTTCTCCTGCGATCAACGGTACCGCATAGGTACTGAATTTCACTTCAAAGGCCAGATCAAATTTATCAATGGCTTTCAATAGACCAATGCTTCCAATCTGTATCAGGTCTTCCATCTCGCAGCCCCTGCCCAGGAAACGCTTTACTACCGTAAATACCAGTCCCAGATTCTCCTCCACAAGCATTTCTCTCGCAGTTTTATCCCCCTGGTGCGCCTGTTCAATCAATGCAAGTGTATGATCCATGCAGCAATTATTCACCTCTCATATCTGTTGTCCGTGTGGAGAATTTTCTTTGTCATTTTCACGCTGGTTCCTTTTCCCGGAGAAGAAACCACTTCCAAAGTATCCATAAACGCCTCCATGAAAGAAAACCCCATTCCTGCCCTCTCACAATCCTGCTTCGTAGTAAACAGCGGCTCCATAGCTCTCCGAATATCTTCAATTCCCACACCGTGATCTTTCACTTCTATCTCAATTGTTTGATCAAAGATTCTGCACGTAATGGTAATCTTTTCCACCTTACCCTCGTATCCATGAATAATGGCATTTGTCACTGCTTCAGACAGGGCGGTCTTCACATCCGCTACTTCTTCCAGAGTAGGATTCAATTGAGTCAAAAAGGCTGCCACCGATACCCGCGCAAACCCCTCGTTGCAGGAACGGCTGTCAAACTCCAGTTTCATCTCATTTTCTGTATTCATGCTGCTCCCCCTTATATTAAATTGGACTGCTCCGGCAGACCTTCATAGATATCCATCATTTTATAAATACCGGACATAGTCAGAATTCTCCGCATCCGCTCATTTACCCGGACTGCCACAACGGCGCCTCCCATGAAGCGCATATTTTTATATCTGCCCATGATCATGCCGATACCTGAACTGTCCATGAAATTAGTCCGGCCAAAGTCAAAAATAATGCAGTGGATGTTGTTCTCCATAAGCAGCCTGTCCGCCTTTCGCTTCAATTCCTCTGAATTGTGATGATCCACCTCTGCCGGCAGACGAATCGTCAGGTATGTTCCCAATATCTGAAAATTATCTTCCATTTTCCATTTTCCTTTCCTAAATTCCCATTTTACTGTAAAAGTCCCGTCCCAAAGCAGCGTGTGTGACTTTTATAACTGGCGGTGCCAAAAGACAGGCTTATCATGCAGAAAGGGGCTGCCGCATTTCGTGCGACGGCCCCTTCTGCGAGGTTCCTCGTATGTATAGAAAATTACCCTAACAGGTTTCCGTACATATCATAGTTCAGTCCCGTGTTGGGATCGGTCCAGGCAACGTCCGCAGGATCATAACCCAGATCATTTCCTGTATTGTTGTCATAAACAGTGATGTCCTCCCCTGGGTTCTGCATAGAAGCCTCTCCCTGGCTTACGCTCTCCTGTGGAGTTGCCGTTCCAGCGCTTTGATCCCCGGCATTCGTACTGAGGTACGGCTGCACATTGGCAGCGTTGGCCGGATACTGTGCTATGATATCATTAAAGACTGCATCTGCATTCTGAGAGTCCCCCATGTTGAAATAGGCAAATCCCAGATAATACATCGCGTCATAGTGGTAGGAATTCGTTCTCTCCGGATCCGACTCCACCGCCTTTTTCAATTGCTCAGCGGCTGTAGCATAATCTCCCGCCACGTATGCAGTAGTTCCCGCCGAGTAATACTCGCTAAACAGGGCGCTGCTCACTGCCCCCATCAGATCGTCATATAGCTTCTTTGCATTCCCTTCAAAATCGTCTGCATTGAGCTTACCGATCTCATCCACCGCTGCCGTCTGGGAACCATTCACGTAGAGATCCGCCACGCCCAGCAACTCTTCATAGCTCTTCGCCTTGTTCAACGCATTCTCCTTCTCCTGAACGGCCTCATCTGCTTTCTGAGAATAAGCGTCAATCTCATCCTGGAGATCCTGGAGTCTGGCAGACTCTGAAGCAAGCTTGGTGTTGGCGTCCGCCACCTGTTGATTGGCGCTCTCCTTGATACTCTGACGGCTGGCCGGCACTACCAGAAACCACACAATGGCTCCCCCAAGCAGAATGCCCAGAGCAATATTAATAAAGGTGGCCACCGTGGAGCTGTCACGAAACGTAGTGGGCTGAATGATGGTCTCATTCCCGCTGACGTAGCGCAGCGCGCCCCCCAATCTCTCATTTGCTTCTGTCTCCTGATGGTGTCTTCTGACAGCAAAGGATGTGGATTTCCCCGTCATCTCTTCAATCTCTGTGAGATACCGCAGCGTGGTTGTATTCGTGTTGTCCACCGCTGCTGCTTTTTTCAGCAATCTTCTGGCCTTCTCATAATCCTGATGTTTCATATAGAGCAGTGCTAGCAGTTGATGTGCTTTCACCAGCTTCGGGTTCTGAGCAATGACTTTTTTCAGCTGAATGATGGCCATGTCCTCATTTTCCTGACGGCAGTACTCGATGGATTGATTATACTTCCGGATGGTCTGATTAATGGTATCCAGCCGGTTCTTATTGTTCTGTAGCTTTGTGATATAATAACTTGCCAGATTATCCTCCGGCTGCAGATTTTTACTGATGACCCACTCGCAGAGCGCTGACACCACCTCTCCAGTCTCAAAGTAACAGAGACCCAGCAAATTCCTGGCGTCAATATTTTCCTTGTTAAATTTCAGACTTCGTTTCAAACAAGCGATGGCCCCTGAAAGATCCCGCACCGATGCCTTCTCCAGGCCCTGGTTATACAAAAGATTGGAAATACGGACGATTCGCTTCAAAATAGTCACATCCGCCCCGCAGCCAGGACAGTAATCGATGGCCGCCAGGGGGGAGTTACAGTAAATACACTTCATAATTCCCCCTATTTTTTCTTCTGTTTTTCTTCCTTCAGCATTTCTTTCAGAATATCCGTCACATCCGTCAGATCCCGGCTGTAAATAGCATCCTCCGCCTCATTCACATCCATGCTGGGATGAAACTTTTTCAGTTCTTCCTCATAATTGATCATCTATACTCTCCCCTTTTCCACTGTACTGCAGATTATTATTCTTTTGTGCGTGCATTCAGTGCTGATGCACAGTCTGCTCACTGATCATTGCCTTGATCTCCCCGATCAGATAGAGGGAGCCTGCGCAGAACAGCATACCGTCCTCTCTCTGCTCCATGGCTGTGTCAAACGCATCCCTCACATCCGCTTTCGCGGTCACCGGCGCGTCTGTATACCTGCGAAATATTTCCGCCAACTTACCGGCTTCCACTTTTCGGTTACCCTCAATCTCAGTTACCACAATATAAGAAAAATCGGCTCCCTGACAGATTTCCCGTATCATCTGATCAAAATCTTTTTCCGCAACCGCTGAGAACAGCAAAGAGACTTTCTTCGTTTTCTGCACACTGCGCACTGTTTTCAGGAATTCCTCGATACCGGCGGCGTTGTGGGCGCCGTCCAGAACGACTCCCGGCAGTATCGTCTCCATGCGGCCGCTCCAACGGGTGTGTTCTATCCCTTCCAGCACCACCCGGTCAGATATCTGTTTCTGAGGATCCAGTATCCGAATAGCCATCATGGCAAGGGAACTGTTTACAATCTGATATTCCGCCGGATACGGAATCCGCACAGTTTTGTAATCATAATACCTGTTATTCAGCACAAAATCAATGCTTTTATCCGTCCAATCCAGAATTTCGCACATTTCCCCGTAAAACGGATAGGCCGGAGCATGCATCTCTTTTGCCCTATCAACGATAACTTTTTCCACCGAACGGTTTCGTCCGTCATAGATAACCGGAACGCCCTCTTTGATGATGCCGGCCTTCTCCCAGGCAATCTGCTCCACGGTATCTCCCAGATATTCCGTGTGGTCCAGGCTGATGGAGGTGATTACCGCAGCCACAGGATGAGCCACCGTATTAGTGGCGTCCAGCCGTCCTCCCAGACCAGTCTCCATCACCAGATACTCCACCTTTTCTCTGGCGAAGATCACCATACCTACGGCAAATAGTATTTCAAAGTAAGTCGGATGATAGAAACCGTCCCGAACCATCACGTCTATAATTGTTTTTACCTGCTCAAAGGCTTCCAGAAACACCTGATCCGATACCTCTTCCTGATTGATCTGAAAGCGCTCATTGATCTTAACCAGATGGGGAGAGATAAAAAGGCCTGTCCGCTTCCCGGCCTTTATTCTTGGTCGTAAATTTCGGTACTTCCGATATGTAATTTACTGCTTCTTCGTAGTTCAATGGCTTGTCCTCTTTTGTTGGATTTTTGCAGCCACCAGATATACTGTACTGGCAGACATTACACAGTAAATATAATACCGCTTTTAGGCAAAGTTGCAAGCAAAATTTTTCGCAAGATTCGGCATATAAATCTATTCTATTTGCAAGAAACCGCAATATATCTTATAGTAAGGAAGTTTTCGCAAAGGACGGACATCAGATGACAGAAAAGAAACCGGAAAGACAGATACCGGAGAGCCTGATCTTTCATCTTCGGGGCGCGAGCGTGGTAATGCTCTGCGCCCTGCTGTTTCTGGCAGGCTCTTACTATACCAAAGATCAGATGGTAGCCGTCAGCAATATGCAGGCTGCAAAAGAACTGCCTGTCTACTGTGTGCAGACGGAAAAGCCCCAGGTAGCGCTCACTTTCGATGCTGCCTGGGGAAATGAAGATACCGGGAAACTGCTGGATATTTTAGCTGCCCACAATGTAAAAGCCACATTTTTCATGACTGGTGGATGGGTTGACAGCTACCCGGAGGATGTAAAACGTATCGCGGCCGCCGGGCACGATCTGGGCAACCACAGTGAAAATCACAAAAATATGAGTCAGCTTTCCGCGGCGCAGCAAAAAAAAGAGATTATGTCGGTACACGATAAGGTGAAAGCCCTCACCGGTATCGACATGAATCTCTTCCGGCCGCCTTATGGCGACTACAATACCCTGTTAATACAAACCGCAAAGTCCTGCGGCTATCTGCCCATTCAATGGGATGTAGATTCCCTGGACTGGAAGAATTACGGCGTAGATTCTATCATACAGACCATTACAGAAAATCCGCATCTGGGCAATGGTTCCATCATTTTGATGCACAATGGAGCCAAGTACACCGCCCAGGCGCTGGATGCAATAATCACAAAGCTACAGCAAGCCGGCTATGAGCTGGTGCCCCTCTCCCAGCTGGTGTACCGGGAAAATTATCACATCGACCATGAGGGACGTCAGATATCAAACTGACTCTGATAAAGCGCGTAGTACGCTCCTTTCTTTGCCATTAACTGCTCATGATTTCCATCCTCCAGAATGCCTTTCCCATCGATCACAAAAATGCGGTCGGCATTCCGGATGGTGGAAAGCCGGTGAGCCACCACAAAGGAGGTTCTGTTTTCCAGCAAATGCCGGATCCCCTCCTGCACCAGGATTTCTGTGTGGGTATCAATGCTGGAAGTGGCTTCGTCCAGGATCAGGATGCGCGGATCAGAGATCATGGTGCGGGCAAACGCTAAAAGCTGTCTCTGCCCGATGGAGAGCTGGGCTCCCCGCTCGCTGATCTGTGTATCATACCCTTTCTCCAGCTTCATAATAAAGTCATGGGCATTCACCGCCTTGGCAGCGGCGATCATCTCCTCCTCCGTAGCGCCTGATCTTCCATAGCAGATATTCTCCCGAATGGTTCCGGTAAAGAGAAAGTTTTCCTGGGTCATGACGCCCATCTGCCTTCTCAGGCTCTTCATGGTCACCTCATGGATCTCGTGATCATCAATAAATATCTTTCCCGCCGTCACATCATAGAAACGGCTGATGAGGTTCACAATGGTGGTCTTTCCCGCTCCGGTAGGCCCTACCAGGGCGATGGTCTGTCCCGGCTCCACTGTGAAGCTTACCTGCTCCAGCACATTGCGTTCCGGCTCATCGCGGTAGGCAAAGGTGACATTTTCAAAACAAACTTCTCCCTGAACCGGAGGGAGCTCCTTCGCGTCCGGGCGGTCCGTAATATCTGCTGCGGTATCCATGATATCAAAGATCCGCTCTGCCGCGGAGAGATTTGTCACCAGTTTATTATAGAAGTTGGCCAGGTTCCGGATGGGATTCCAGAACATGCCCAGGTAGGTGGAAAAGGCCAGAAAAGTCCCTACGCCAACCTCATCCACTCCCACGATCTTGATGCCGATGAAATAGAGCAGGAACGCTCCCATCCCCCACGTGATATCCACCAGTGGGCCAAAGCAGTCCGCCAGCCGTACTGCGTCCACAAATGCCTGCCGATGTTCATCCGCCAGCAGATAAAAATCTTCTCTGGTCTCTTCCTCCGCCGCAAAGCTCTGAATCACCTGAATTCCCGCCATATCTTCATGGACAAAGGCGTTCAGATTGGAAGATTTCTTTCGGAACAGCTGCCATCTCTTGTGGGAAATCGTCATGATCGCAAACAATCCTGCTGCCAGGAAGGGCAGGGTAATCAGGGCGGACAGCGCCAGGCGGGCATTTTTTACCACCATGATCACGGCCACTCCCACCACGGTGACAAATTCCGGTACCAACTGAGTAATACTGTCCGAGAGCAGTTCTTTCAAAGAGTTTACATCCCCGATGACTCTTGCCAGGATTTTTCCGGTAGGTCTGCTGTCAAAGAAATGAAAGCTCAGGGTCTGAATATGCGCATACAGTTCTTCCCGGATCGTGAGCAGCACCTGGTTCGTGACTCTGGCCATCAGAATAGTCTGTACCCTGGTTCCCAGCATAAAGGCCAGGTAAGCTGCCAGTACCACAGTTCCCAGCATAAGCAGCCGCTTCCAGTCTCCGTTTGCCACATGTACATCGATCGCCCGCTCAATAAAAAGCGGGGAGATCAGACTGATGGACACGGTCAGAGCCAGCAGCAAGGTCACCAGGAGAAGCTGCTTTTTATAGGCAAACAGATAGCGGTAAAGCCGCTTCAGCGTCTGCTTTTTTGACACTTCCTGCTGTATCTCATCCTGCCTTATAGAATTTACTGACATAACTGCGGCTCCTCTCCTGATATCGGCCGCTCCTGGTCTGCCGCTTCCTCCCCGTACTGCACACACCAGGTCCGGTAATACTGGCCCTTCCTGCGCATCAGCTCTTCATGGGTTCCCCGCTCCAGCACTTTTCCGTTCTCCAGGATCAGAATCTCGTCCGCATCCCGAACCGCGGATATCCGGTGCCCGATAATAATTTTCGATATATGTTCTACCTTTTTCAGATCCGACTGGATCTGTCTCTCTGTCTCCATGTCCAGGGCAGATGTGGAATCATCCAATATCAAAATCGGTGCTTTTTTCGCCATAGCCCTGGCAATGCTGATACGCTGTTTTTGTCCGCCCGACAGACCGACACCGCGCTCTCCGATCAGCGTTTCCTCCTGTTCACTGAGCTGACTGACAAACCCAAAGGCATCCGCCTGTTTCAGCGCCCAGCGCACTGTCTCCCGCATCATCCGGCGCTTCTGCCCCATGCGCACATTCTGGTTCACTGTGTCCGAAAACAGGAACACATCCTGGAAAACCACCGCCATGGAAGAGCGAAGGCTGGTCAAAGAAAGCGTTTTCAGATCGATATTGTCCAGCAGAATATGCCCTTCTGTGGGGTCATAAAAACGCTGTGCCAGACTTACCAGCATACTCTTACCCGCGCCGGTCATACCCATGATCCCCAGGGTTTTTCCCGGCTGCAGATCAAAGGATACGTTTTCCAAAATCTGCTGGCCATCCAGCTTAAGGCTTACATTGTCAAAAGTCAGCCTTCCCTGGATTTCCTTCGGCACCAGAGCACTTTCCTGGTTTTTGATCACCGGTTTCTCTCCCATAATCTTTTGGATCTTTTTCCAGGAAGCCGCGGCCGAGGCAATATCGTTGCTGAGCCATCCGATGATCTCCATGGGCCAGATAATATTGTTAGCATACTCAGAGAATGCCCCCAGCGTTCCCAGAGTCATATTCCCGCGGATCACCAGCAGCCCTCCGGCGATCACTACTGCCAAAAGCAGCACTTTCCCCAAAAAGGAGATCAGCGGCTGATAAGACGCCACCAGATGCGCCTGCTCCATGTTCAGATCATAAAATCTTCGGTTCCGTTTTTTGAACTTGTTCAACTCAAATTCTTCTTTGGCAAAGGCTTTTACCGTGCGTACTCCTGCCAGATTCTCTTCCGCCACAGTGTTCAGCGCTGCTGTCTCGTCACTGATCTCTTCATACACTGCGCCAAGGCGCTTTTCCATGCGAAGCGCCAGGAAGCCAATCACCGGCAGTATCACCAGCGGCACCAGAGTCAGCACCGGACTAAGCCGCAGCATACAGACGATCACCAGTACCGTGTGGATAGCTGCCTCCACCGCCAACATACCGATAAACCCGATGGCGGAACAGACTTTCTCCACATCATCCTTGATCCTGGTCATCAGCTCTCCGGTATTATGCCTGTGAAAGAAATCCACGGACAGCGTCTGTACATGATCGAACACATCCTTGCGCATCCGGTTGGCTGCCGTCGTGCCGATCCAGTCAAAGGTAAATTCTTTCACATACCCAAGCACCGCTCTGCCAAATCCAATGCCCAGCAGTCCCATCAACAGCGACATCAGAATCTGCGTCCTTCCGTCCAGGATCACATCATCAATGATCCTCCTGGTGAGAAACGGCGACATCAGATCCAGCGCAATGGCCAACAGCATGCAGATGCTTCCCAGCAGATAATGGTATTTAAATTTTTTCAGGTAATTCTTTAACTTCAAGTTTTCATCCCCCGATATGTGTCACGCTTCCGGTGTACAACGAAAGGGGACCGCGGTTAAAAAACCGCGGTCCCCTTTCGTAAACATAATAGATTACAGCGCAATCTATTCATTGTCTGTCACGTATTTGCACCGGAGGCAGCCATTTTCCAACTTGTTTCGCACATATTCCGTTCTAATAGTTCTTCTCTTATCTGTTACATACAAATTTTTCATGTGACAACCTCCTTTCTCATTTGCATCTTTTACCAGAATACACATATACCTGGGAAATGTCAATTCATTTTTATTTCTTTTTATTATATTTCACAATTGTCTGCACACCCTCGATGGCCAGCACCACTGCCAGGATCACCAGCAGGGAGCCGATGCCTGCGCGGGCCCAGCACCAGCCGGCTTCTGCCGCTTCCGGAGCCAGAGCGTTTTTCACGTTGGTAGTAATGGTCTGGATCAGAGATACCACAGTCACCACCAGCATGAATGCCATCGGGAATAGGAACATTTTATTGTCCTTGCCCACCTTGCCAAGCCATGCCGCTACTGCCAGAAGACCAAGAGCTGCCAGCAGCTGGTTTGCTGCTCCAAACAGAGCCCAGATCTTTGCGTAACCTGTCAGACCCAGAGCAATGCCCAGAACCACCGTGATGATGGTGGCAACATAAGGATTCGTCAGAAATCTCTTAAATCCGGAAGCATCTTTGTAAGTCTGTCCCGGCTCCAGCCAAAATTCCTGGAACATATAGCGGGCCAGACGGGTAGCCGTATCCAGAGAAGTCAGGCAGAATGCGGAAACTGCCAGGATCAGCATAGAATAGATCACATCTTCCGCTCCTGCCAGGAACGGAATCTTCGCGCACATTCTGGAGATACCGGTGGCAAATACTGCCGTAGGAGTTACAATGCCGCCCACATGATATTCTGACCAGATATATCCCACGGCACACAGTGAGATCACCGCCAGCGCGCACTCGATCAGCATACCGCCGTAAGCGATGGGCTTTGCGTCTTTCTCCCTGTTCAGCTGTTTGGAAGTCGTTCCCGAGCTTACCAGGGAATGGAAGCCGGAGATCGCGCCGCAGGCGATGGTCACGAACAGAGCCGGAAACAGCGTTCCAAGGGAAACGCCGGAGCCTACCTCCGCCTTGTCCACAAAACCGGTAAATGCAGGGATATCAATGTGCGGATGCGCACCGATAATACCTACCACCGCAACGATCATCATTCCATAAAGCAGGAAAGAGCTGAGATAATCTCTGGGCTGAAGAAGGATCCATACCGGTGTAACAGAGGCGATGGCGATATAGATACCAACGATCACCATCCAGGTATTATAATTCAGATAAAGCGGATGCCATACATAGCCCAGGGCCATACATCCAATGATAGCAGCCACACCAACAATAGTGGATACACCCAGGGATGCGTTTTTCCTGTAAACCAAAAAGCCAAAGGCAATGGCGATCACGATAAACAAAATTGAGATCATAGCTGTGCGGGCATTTGCCGCGCTGGCCGCCACATCCAGCACGTTTTCCTCGGTATAAGTAGCCTTGAACGTATTCGCCACAATGGATGCGAATGCTGCCACCACCAGGATCAATGTCAGATAGGAAAACATAAGAAACAGCTTCTTTGCGCGGCTTCCGATACTGGACGCAATAATTTCACCGATAGACTGTCCCTTGTTGCGGACAGAGGCAAACAGTGCGCCAAAATCATGAACTGCTCCAAAGAAAATACCGCCGATCAAGACCCACAGCATGACCGGAACCCAGCCAAATACGGCTGCCTGAATCGGCCCGTTGATAGGACCTGCCCCTGCGATGGACGAGAAATGGTGTCCCATCAGCACCGGAGCCTTGGCCGGAACATAGTCCTGACCGTCTTCCAGAGTGTGTGCAGGAGTTTCCCCTCCCTCGCCAACACCCCATTTTTTCGCAAGCCAGCCACCGTAAAAAATATAGCCGCAGAGCAGGATGGCAATACCCACGATCAATAGTACTACTGCATTCATCTTTTCTTTCCTCCCTTTTTCTCATAAGAATTTTTCAGCATTTTCTTCATCTCCCGCCCGGCATGATTGGTCACGATACTGCCGTCTGTGCAGCTCAGCAAGGATGTGTGAAATTCCATCCACCCGTGCAGGGACAGCTTAAAATTCTTATAAATTCTGCACTTTTTCAGTGCCATTTCCGCCTCTTTTGTATATCCGTCGCAGAGAAAAAGAGCTGTGATGTAAGAATACATATGATTTGGTCCGGGCTCAATACTGGCCATTCCTTTCTCATAGGCATATTCCCTGCACTTCTCAAAAATCTCCTGCGTCAACTTTGGAACGGAAAACAGGTAGACGTATTCATTCGCGTCAGCGTCCCAAAGTTTCGCGGACTTCACCAGCACATACTTCTCTGAATGAACGTGAAAAGAACAGACTGCCCGCAAAGGGACTGTCTCCTCTTCTGCCCGCTCTACATCAAAATAAGCGGAATATCCATTGATGATATGTTCCAGTATTTCTTCCCTGAATTCTGTCATTTTTCCCATTCCTTCCTACAAGACAGGCTTCTACCATTTTATCAATAAAATCGACTTATCGCAACAAATTTTAATGTAAATTTAAGATATCTTTTCAAAATTTTATGGACATTTTATAAAATGTGCAAAAACAACGGAGACAGGACCGTTACACTAAGCATTTATTGCATAAACATAGCTTTCTGAGGAAAGCTATGTTTATGCAAATTATGCTTTTAGTGCAACGGCCCGGTCTCCGTCTCATACTACCTTGCCCGTTTTATTTTTCTTTCCTTATGCCAGAAAATCTTTCAGTCTCTTGCTTCGGGATGGATGGCGGAGTTTTCTCAGTGCCTTTGCCTCAATCTGGCGGATCCGCTCCCTGGTAACATTAAACTCCTTCCCCACTTCCTCCAGCGTTCTGGCACGGCCGTCTTCCAGGCCGAATCGCAGGCGTACTACCTGGCGTTCCCTTTCCGTCAAAGATTCCAATGCGGTACTCAGTTCCTCCCGCAGCATGGAGAATGTGGCAGAATCCGCCGGGGATAATACCGTATCGTCCTCAATGAAATCACCAAGATGACTGTCATCCTCCTCCCCAATGGGGGTATCGAGAGACACCGGATCTCTGGAAATCTTCAGCACCTCCCGCACTCTGGATACCGGAACATTCAGACGCTCCGCAACCTCTTCCGGGGTAGGTTCTCTGCCCAGTTCCTGCAGGAGTGTCCTGGTCATCCGCAATGTCTTATTGATCGTCTCCACCATATGCACCGGCACACGAATGGTTCTTCCTGTGTCTGCAATACCGCGAGTGATCGCCTGACGGATCCACCAGGTGGCATATGTACTGAATTTATAGCCCTTCGTATAATCGAACTTGTCCACGGCCTTCATCAGCCCCATATTTCCCTCCTGAATCAGATCCAGGAAGGGCATACCGCGGCCCACATATTTCTTCGCAATACTGACCACCAGGCGCAGATTGGCCTCCGTCAGCTTCTTTTTCGCCTCTTCATCTCCCTGCTCCACACGTTTAGCCAGCTCTACCTCTTCCTCGCTGGTAAGCAGCGGAACATTACCGATCTCCTTCAGATACATGCGCACCGGGTCTTCCGTACTGACTCCTTCCAGTACGTCCACATCGTCAATAATTTCGATTTCCTCTTCCTCATTTAACATAAGTTCATCATCATCTGTCTCAAGAAGAAGATCATCGGGGGCTTCATCCGGCGCCTCATCCGGAGACTTTCCCTGAAGAACGTCCACATTATGCTTCTCCAGATATTCCAAGATGTCGTCCATCTTATCTTCGGTCAATTCGATACCATCAAACGCTTTGAGAATCTCATCATACTCCAGAGTATTCTTTTTACTCTTGGCCAGTTCCAGCAGACCCGCAAGAGATTTTACAAATTGTTCCTGTGCCTCGTTCATACAATCGTTCTCCTTCCAGTATCTTTAAACATAACATTTTTGGCTGTTTCTGTCAATGCTGCCATCCATTTCATCCTTCCAGACTCGGCGTACCTCTCATCGTAATGACCGGACCGCCGGTATGCTCGATATAGTCCCGGGTGATCAATACCTGTCCGATACTGTCATCCTTTGGTATTTCGTACATAATATCCAGCATAAATTCCTCGATGATGGCCCGCAGCGCTCTGGCTCCGGTCTTTCGCTCCATGGCTTTCTCTGCGATCGCTTCCAGGGCACCGTCCTCAAAATCCAGCTTTACCTCATCCAGCTCCAATAGCTTCTGGTACTGTTTTATAATCGCGTTTTTAGGCTCTTTTAAAATCTTCACCAGCATCTCCTTGCTGAGACTTTGCAGGGCAAATACCACTGGCAGCCTGCCGATAAATTCCGGTATCATACCAAATTTTCGAATATCTTCCAGAGTCACTCTGGAGAGCAGATCCGGATCCTTATCGTACTTATCCTTCAGATCAGATTGAAAGCCTATAGCTGCCTGTTTGTTCAGACGTTCCTTCATGATTTCCTCCAGGCCTGGGAATGCTCCTCCGCATATAAACAAGATATTCTTTGTATTTACAGTGGTCATAGGCACCATGGCGTTTTTGCTGGAAGCGCCCACCGGAACCTCGACTTCACTGCCCTCTAAGAGCTTCAGCATCCCCTGCTGCACGGATTCTCCACTCACGTCCCTCTGATTGGTATTTTTCTTTTTTGCGATTTTATCGATCTCATCGATGAAAACAATTCCCCGTTCTGCCTTCTCCACATCATTATCCGCGGCCGCCAACAGTTTAGAGATCACGCTTTCAATATCATCCCCGATATATCCTGCCTCTGTCAGGGAAGTGGCATCCGCGATGGCCAGAGGCACGTCCAACAGACGAGCTAATGTTTTCACCAGATACGTTTTCCCACAGCCTGTGGGCCCGATCATCAGCATATTAGACTTGTCAATTTCAATCTCGTCCATGGTGTTGGTGAATACCCGCTTATAATGATTGTACACCGCCACAGAAATCACTTTTTTTGCATGCTCCTGTCCAACCACATAATCATCCAGGCTTGCCTTGATCTTGTGGGGCGCCGGAATTTGCCGGATATCAAACACTTTTTGCGGTTTCTTATCCTGTTTCTTCTTTTTTAACTGCTGCTGTTTTGGAATACCGCCGGGCAGATCATTCAAATTGATAAAACTGATATTCGGTATATTCTGAAAATTGGACAGGTTCTGAAGATTCAACATATCCTTAATCTCCGGACGGTTCATTGTGTCCATGGATTTTTGCATACAATCCGGGCAGATGGTCATGCCGCCGGGCAGTTCGATCATCTTGCCCGTCTTACTTTCCGTGCGCCGGCACATAAAGCAGACTTTCTCGTAAGTATTATCTTCCGTATTCTCTGTATGGGCTTTATTTTCCGTATTTTTCAGTTCTTCCTGATTCTCCATGTTCCTTTTCCTCTTTACTGCAATGTGACAGACCCGGCCTGCTCTTGGTAAATTCCACTCCTACCGGTCACATATCTGACTTCAATCGTCTCACCCGAGCGGTAGTAACCAAGCTGCTCTGCCAAAGTTTCTACACTGTCGATGGCAACGCCGTCCCACTCTGTAATAATATCCCCGGGTTCGATGCCCGCCAGATCCGCCGCCGAACCTGCCTGAACTTCCGTCACATATGCCCCGGACGGGATATCATAAAGGAACTGCGCCTGAGCGGACACATTTTGCGCCCGGATCCCTAAGCTTCCCTGTTCCCCGGATTCCACTTTTTCTCTGGGGACACGATTCATCAGTTCTTCTAGGATCGGCTTGGCTTCATTAATGGGGATAGCGTATCCCATGCGCTCCGCGCCGCTGGAGGCTGCCTTCGCTGAATTGATCCCGATCACCTGACCTTTATCATCAAGCAGCGCGCCGCCGCTGTTTCCAAAATTAATGGCCGCGTCCGTCTGGATGTAGGTCTGAGTCGTCCCATCCACTGTCAATTCCCGGTCTACGGCGCTGACGATTCCTGCTGTCACTGACTGTCCATAGCCCAGCGCATTACCGATGGCAATGGCTTTCTGTCCTACCGCCAACGCATCAGAATCCCCTAACACTGCTATACGGATCTTGGACAATACCTGTTGCGGAATCGCGTCTATACTGATACTCACTACCGCCAGATCCTTTGAAACATCGCTCCCCTTTATTTTTGCCTCCACAACTGTGTTATCCTCCGCTCCCACACTGAAGCTGACAGATAGGGAGGAGGCATCCTCTATCACATGATAATTGGTAGCGATCAAAAGTTCCGTATCATTTTGCCCGATGATGATGCCCGATCCCGCACCCTCGCTGGGTATCTGGACTCTGCCGTAGAAAAAAGATTCCACCGTCTGCACGGATTCACTGGTGATCGCCACAATACAGGGCATCGCAGCTTCCACTACATCAGAAACATCCAGCGAACCCCTCACCCGATCGGTGTTATTCTGACTTGCTGAAAGAGTGTCTGCCTGTTCTACCGGTTTCTGATTCTGGATTGTCTGTGATTGCTCCAGATACATATCTGCGGTAAACGCCGCCCTGTACCTATCCTGGAAAGAGTAGTACAAACTTCCCAACACAAGAGCAATTACCACCCCCAGCGCCATCAGGCCCGCGACAGATGATCTCTTTTGCCCCTTATTTCTGTTTTCCTGATCAAAATTCCAATTATTATCCATAATAAATCACTCCTGGCACATTTCTCAAATGTGTTCAGTGTAGCAGGTAAATGTGTCAAAACTGTGTATCATTTTCGCTCCAATAACTGGGATTCATGGTACATCTTCGAATCAACGCACCAGGCAGTCTCTTATACTGTTTTCCCAAGCGGTATCCCAGATATTTACAGCCGCTCTGCCACACCAGTGAAACAATGAGCCATGGTTTTCCAGCCCGCAGCAGTTTTCCTGCCGTCTGTTTTACCAGGCGTATCCCCTCGGACTCCGATGCAGCCATTTCGAAGATTTCCGGATGGTCCGCCTGAGAGACCCCCAGATCAAAATTGCGCCTGAGCTGCTGACATCCCGTATAATTATGGGAATGAATCACCCTTGCATCAGCACAGTAGGCGATCTTATAATCCGCCAGAATCAGCTTTCCTGCAAAAATCATATCTTCATTGAAAATGGTTTTTTTCTCAAAGCCTCCCTGTTCCAGATAAATACTGCGCCGATAGGCGGCACAAACATTGGAACAGAAAAAGGTTTTAATACCCATCGTCTCCAGGTCATCCTTTGACTTGATCCTGCTCTCGGCTCCGTAATTAAACTCTCTGGTGCACTGCTCCAGATAATTGCAGTCTTTTGCCGGAAGCTGTCTGGCATAAGCTGCTCCCACCATCGGATCCGCAAAAGGCTTTATCAGTTTCTCCAGTAAATGCCCATCTGCAGGCACGGCGTCCATAGTCATAAACACACAAAGATCGGTATCCGCCATCCGGGCGCCCATATCTCTGGTGCCACCATGATCAAACTCTTTTTTAGAGATATGACAAACCTTCACATTTGAAATATTTTTCAGGGCTTTCTCATGAAAGTACTGCTGTTCCGTGTTTATGATCAGAACCTGTTCCGGCAAAACCGTCTGCTTTGTCAGCCGTTCAAGAAGTTTTGGTAGTTTTTCATCTGGCTTGTAGGTCGGTATGATCACGGTCACCGTAGGATGCTTCATTTATTGAACTCCCGTATTGTAGATAATCTGATTGCTGATCTCCTGCACTGTCTGAGAAGGTACATAGTTTGCCTCTCCAAACAGAAACGAATGCAGCTTTGTCACATTGTTTGCCAAATTCACAGGCACCACACAGTCCCCCGCATAAGAATCGTTGATAGGATACTGGTCAAATGGAAAACCGGTATTTTCTCCCAGGGTATAACTCCCCATGCCGGTCAGAAGTTCGATGAGTTCTGTGTTACTCAGGCTGGTAGAGATACTGGGCATCATGGTATCCGCCAGGGACATCAGCGTAGGCAGGCCCTGGGATTTTGCTTTCTCAAAAATCTTTGTCAGCACGGTTCTCTGGCGTTCCGTGCGTTTAAAATCATACCCGTCTGTGTAACGGATACGGCAATAAGCCAGAGTCTGAGTTCCGTTCAGATGCTGATATCCGGCGGAAGTCACCAGAACCGGCTCCGCGCCTGTCACTGCGTAGTTCTCCTCCTGATAACCGTTGATCCACTGTATCTCTTCCTCTGTTACATCCAGGTCGATGCCGCCGATGAGATCCACAGCTTCCACCACAGCATTAAAATTCACTGTCACATAATCCGTAATATCCAGATCAAGATTTTTATTCAGCATATTGATGGAACGCTCCGGTCCGCCAAAAAAATAACACTCCGTTGCCTTGCGGAACTCTCCGTTGGTATTATCCAGATAGGTATCCCGGTATACGGAAACCATCTTCACTTCCTTGGTGCTTTTATTAATGCTGCAGATTACGATGGTATCACTGTGGCTATCCTTTGTCAGTTGTCCCTCGCGGGAATCCACCCCGTAGATAACAATATTCCGGTAGTCGCTCTGAACTCCGATCCCGTCATTGATGAGGATGTTCTTCAAACTCACGCGATCCATTTTGCCAAGTTTTACTGCCGCAAACAATCCCATTGCCAGGAATAGAAGCACAATGAGTTCAACCGCGAACAAAATCTTTTTCTTTTTTCTTTTCTTCTTTTTCACAGGAGCTGTATACATGGGCTGTCCCTGACCTGCGTAATACTGCTGCTGGGGATCGCTGTAGCCGCCCTGGCCATTATAATATTGCTGCGGGCCGCCGTAGCCGTTCTGGCCATTATAATTCTGCTGTGGGCCATAGCCGTTCTGGCCATTATAATTCTGCTGTGGGCCATAGCCGTTCTGGCCATTATAGTTCTGCTGTGGGCCATAACCGTTCTGACCATTATAGTTCTGCTGTGGGCCATAACCGTTCTGACCATTGTAGTTCTGCTGTGGGCCATAACCGTTCTGACCATCACAGTTAGTGTGTCTGGTGTAATTTATACCCGGATTCCATGTTCCCTCTGTCATAATGCATACTCCTCCTAACCTTATTTAACTCCTATGCCTCAATAAGCATTCTTATTAACAAATCCCTTAAACACTGTGAGCATCAGTATCTTCACATCAAGCCCCAATGTCCAGTTTTCTATATAATAGATATCATGCTCAATCCGTTTCTTAATCGAAGTATTTCCGCGATAACCATTCACCTGAGCCCAACCGGTCATCCCCGGCCGTACCTGATGCTTCACCATATAACGTGGTATCTCTTCCCTGAATTTTTCCACATACTGTGGGCGCTCCGGCCGGGGTCCCACCAGGCTCATGTCCCCTTTTAGCACATTAAACAGTTGGGGAAGTTCATCGATGCTGGTCTTTCGGATCAGCTTGCCTATCCCTGTTACCCTTGGGTCGTTTCTGGTGGTCCAGCCCTGCTTCTCTTCGCTGGGCTTTTGTACCTCCATGGAGCGGAATTTATACATACAGAATGTGCGATTATGCAATCCCACCCGAACTTGAGTGAAGATAAGGGGACCCGGGGAAGTCGCTTTGATGGCAATGGCCGTCAGCAGCATTAACGGAGAAAACAGCACAATACAGATCAGGGAACCCACAATATCCATGGTTCGCTTCACCATCATGTTAAAGGTATTGGTCAGTGGCACATGACGGATATTGATGACCGGAAGCCCCAGCAGATCCTCGGTATAAGGCCTTGTGGGAATAATGTTCATGTAATCCGGAATAAATTTCGTGTGAACACCGGACTTTTCACAAGTAGCCACGATCTGCTGCAGTTTGTAATATTCATTCAATCCCAGTGTAATAGCGATCTCATCCAGCTTATTTCTGGAAAGCATCCGTTCCAGGTCTCCGGTATTTCCGATAACCTCCACGTTTTTGTAAATGGTGCCGGGGCTCGCCATGTCATCCAGAATTCCGTTGATCTGGTAGCCCCATTGGGGATTCGCCGCCACACGGTCAATAAATTCCCGGGCCGCAAGGCTGTAGCCCACCAGAATCATGTGTTTTAGATTCATGCCCCTGCGCCGAAGGTTCATCAAAACGATCCTGATCAAATTCCGTTCGATCACTGTCATAAAGAAATTGATCCCGATAAACCACACGATCATCGGACGGGAAAAATCAGGCTGATTGATCAGATACAGAACACCCAAAAAAATCAGCATTCCGATCATGTTGGCGCTGAAGATATTCCCGGCCTCCAGCCGTCTTCCCTGCACCCGTTTCGGCGTGTAAAGGTTAAATGCATAGTATAAAAGCAAAAAACCGGGAATCAGAAATACCAGCGCAAACAGGTATGTCTGCGCCGGAAGTGTCCCGGCTTTATCCTTTACAAAAATATGAATCTGTATATACCATGCAATAATATAGGAGAAAGCAATTACCAGCGCATCAATCAATACATGCAGCCGGTTAAAATGTTTCTGGTTATCCTTAATCAATTTCTGAACCTCCGAACTACGTTCCACCAGAGTTCAAGCTGTATCCTCAAATAGTTTTTCAGATACCGAGGCTGAAAAACTACCTTATCTTCCTTTTTCGACATTCTAATACCATTCCGCAGTCCTGTCAAATACTGTTTCAGAAAACCTCGCCTGGCAAAAAATGCAATCTTGATCAAATATCCGATCAACAGAAAGGGTATGTTTATGACTACCTGCAGCGCAGGCATATTTTTATAGATCAGATAGACACTGTTTCTGGAGGAGTGAAGTACCTTAAACTCATTGTACGCGGATCCGCTGGTGGCGCTTCCTGCATGGTACACCACTGATGCAGGAATATACCGGTTTTCATAGCCCCGGATCCTCGCCCGATAACCCACGTCAATATCCTCCAGATAGGCAAAATGCTTCTCGTCAAAAAGGCCAATTTCATCAAATATGCAGCGCCGGTAAATGGCCGCTCCCGCGCAGGACGCAAAAATACGTCTTTCCCTGTCATACTGTTTCCCTGGCTTTCCCTTGCCAGCCGCAAAAGCCCACCCCAGAGCGCAGTAGTAATCACCTGCGTCATCCAAAAGCTCCGGTTTCTTTAGCTGGAGCATCTTGGCCCCGCAGGAAAAACAGCGTGGATGACCCTTGATAGCTTTCAGAAGTTCTCCCACAAACGCTCTGTCGCAGACCGTATCATTATTCAGCAAAATTACATATGGCGTATCCGAGAGCCGGATACCCTCATTCACCGCCCTGCAAAACCCGGTATTGGAAGGAAACCGGTGGATTTGCACTTCGGGAAATTTCTCCCTTACGTAGTCGACACTGCCGTCCGAAGAGCCGTTGTCGATGAGGATGGTTTCAAATCCCCGGAAGTCCTGTTGCCTCAGCGAAGACAGACAGGCCTCCAGGTATGCCATTCCATTCCAATTCGGTATTACCACCGTTACTTCCCCCATCTGCTGTACCCTTTCTGTCATTATTCCAGATGCTGTCCCGAGCCTGGTTTCTTTAAGGAAACACAGAATGAATCAGTGATTCTTTAAAGAATAATTCCATTTGGACAGGGACAGATTTTTATTGTAACAGGGATCCCCCTGTTTTATGATGTCTGTCCAATGACTTCTCATATATTCTATCTCGCTCTGGAATCTCCGCACTTTCTCATTTGTGTCCTCCGTGCCTCTGGTTTTGGATTCATAGTGGTACAGTTCCACATATGGATCATAGACTACCAGATATCCAGTTTGCCCCGCTTTCAGGCAAAAGTCAACATCGTTGAAAGCTACCGCCAGTTTCTCCTCGAATCCCCCGGCATGTTCAAAAGTCTCACGGGATACCATCATACAGGCTGCCGTTACGGCACTCAGATCCTGCATCAGCGCCGCTTTGTGCAGATAACCGCTGTGGTTCCGCTTCATACCCACGAACAGACTGCCTGCAATACCTCCAATTCCTACCACGATACCGGCATGCTGTATGGTATCGTCCGGATAATACAGTCTGGCTCCGACAATCCCCACTTCTCTTCTCTGGCAGGTTCCAAGCAGTTCCTCTATCCATCCAGGCGTGATCACCTCAACATCGTTATTCAGGAAAAGAAGGTAATCCCCTTTCGCTGCCCGTACGCCAAAATTATTAATAGCAGAGTAATTGAATTTATCTTTCCAGTAGATCACACGGGTATGATTCTTCCCGTCAATCCCCTGATAATACTCAAAGGTCTCTTCTTTTGTACTGTTGTTTTCCACTATGATAATTTCATAATTGGAATAGGTACTTTTCGTATAAATGGAATTCAGGCACTTTTCCAGCGTGTCTCTCTCATCCTTGTTTGGAATGATGATGGAGACCAGGTCTGCGCTCTGTACGGGATAAGTCACGCGATAAAAGCCCAGGTCTTTTTTCAGAGACACCGTTCCCGGCTGCCCCGTCCGATGAAGATGTTCTTCGATAGCCCTCTTTCCTGCCTCGTAAGCGTACATCTTACTGGCAGGATTGTCCGCGGTGGACGCTTTATGCACCCGCCAATGATAGACGATCTCCGGGACATGACCAACATGCTTTGCCTTCTCTGCGCACCGGAAAATAAAATCATAGTCCTGGGCGCCGTCAAATTCCAGGCGAAACCCTCCGGTCTGCGCCGCGATCTCCCGATTCACCACCAGGAAATGACAGATATAATTGTTTGAGCGAAGAAGGTCTATATTAAAATCCGGCTTCAGATGCGGCTGAAAATGTTCCCCCAGATCCTCCGTCACCTTGTCTTCATCCGTATAGACCATATCCGCCTGCGGATGTTTTTCCAGATAATCGGCAACCTCGAACAGGGCGTTTGGCGCCAGCAGATCATCATGATCCAATAATCCGATAAATTCTCCGGACGCCATGGAAAGCGCAGCGTTGCTGTTTCCCGCGATGCCCAGGTTTTCCTTCAGAGATTCAACCCGGATCCTTTCATCGCTTTTCGCGTATTCCTGCAGGATATCGGACATTGCCGCATCCTCCGGGCTGCCATTGGCAATACACAGCTCCCAATGGGGATAGGTCTGGGCTAATACCGAATCGATCATCTGCCGCAAAAACGCCTCCGGCGTGCGGTAGGCAGGAACCACGATACTGATCGTCTTCTTATCCTTCCATCGGCGCTTTCGCTGCGCCTCCAGCTCGGGCTCCTTTTTCCGGTATTCCTCATACCATGGTCCGTAAGGCACTTTCTCCGGCTCCATGCGTTCCGAAAGCCGCGTCAGGAACTCTTTCCATCCAAAATGGCGCAGATACCGCACGCCTTTCACGATATTATATGGTTTCAATTTCCTGACACAGGAAATCCATTTGCGCTTTGACATAACACATTCCTTACTTATTAAACTCCGGATAGTCTAAAATACACTGTGCCACATACTCCACCTTGTCCATCTCCAGGTTGTAGAACATTGGGAGGCGCATCAGACGCTCGCTCTCTTTCGTAGTATAGACATCCTCGCCGTGGAAGCGTCCGAACTTCCGCCCTGCCGCCGCAGAGTGCAGCGGAATGTAATGAAATACACTCCAGATCCCTTTTTCTCTCAGATACTGGATCAGTTTTGTACGCTCTTCCAGGTCTTTGGTCTTGATAAAATACATATGGGCATTGTGAGACGCATACTCCGGCACATAAGGCTGCTCAATATAACC
>CACYXH010000043.1 GCA_902778245.1 uncultured Lachnospiraceae bacterium
GCGGCCACGAATCTGTTCGCGGACGAGAATCCTCTGGGCAAGACCGTGGAGGTTTCGGGGGTTCCTTTTACGGTAATCGGACTGGTGGAAGAGCGGTCCAAATTCCAACCGGAAATTTCTTCGATTGATGATTATTATACCTACTATTCCAGTGACAATACGGGAGTACTTTATATGCCAAAGGCTACCTGGCCTATTGTATACGCTTATGATGAGCCGGAGAATGTGGTGGTGAAAGCAACCAGCACAGACGAGATGACAAAGGCAGGGCAGAAGGCCGCCAATATTTTAAATGCAACAGTCTCCAATTCGGACTACAAATACAAGGCAGCGGATCTTCTGGGAAAGGCAGGAAAGCTCCAGGAACTGAGCAATGCTACCAATATGCAGCTGGTCTGGATTGCCGGCATATCTCTTCTGGTGGGAGGTATCGGCGTCATGAATATCATGCTGGTGTCCGTGACAGAACGAACCAGCGAAATTGGTCTGAAGAAGGCCATTGGAGCCAGAAAAAGTACGATTTTAGGACAGTTCCTGACAGAGGCAGCCGTACTTACCAGCCTTGGAGGTATGCTGGGCGTAGGCGCCGGCGTAGGCGCCGCTCAGGTAATACATCGGATATCAGATGTAGCGGTAGCCATCAGTGTGCCGGCAGCGGTGGTCGCGGTGGTATTTTCCATGTTCATAGGCATTATTTTCGGTTTCCTTCCATCGATTCAGGCGGCGAACCTGGATCCTATTGAGGCGCTTAGAAGGGAGTAAAAGCCGGATAAGAGACTGTTTTTGGAAAATGTTTGGGAAATAGGGCTTGCGTGATGCAAGCCCTTATGTTATACTATGAAAGTTGCAAAAATAATTCACGCATGCGGATTCTGACATTGGTGCCGTGAGGTTTTCGAGGAAGTCTGATGCATGCGGAAGCAGAACCAAAAGGAGAAAAGACATGAGCGTTATTTCAATGAAACAGTTGCTTGAAGCAGGTGTCCATTTTGGACATCAGACCAGAAGATGGAACCCGAAAATGGCTCCGTACATCTACACAGAGAGAAACGGTATCTATATCATCGACCTGCAGAAATCTGTTGTAAAGGTGGACGAGGCATATAAGGCAGTATCCGATATCGCGGCAAACGGAGGCACCATCCTGTTTGTTGGTACGAAGAAGCAGGCACAGGACGCGGTGCAGGTAGAAGCGGAAAGATGCGGCATGTACTACGTAAACGAAAGATGGTTGGGCGGTATGCTGACCAACTTCAAGACCATCCAGAGCCGTGTAAGACGTCTGAAAGAGATCGAGACCATGCAGGAAGACGGAACTTTTGATGTTCTGCCGAAGAAAGAAGTTATTGCTCTGAAGAAAGAGATGGAGAAACTTCAGAAGAACCTGGGCGGTATCAAGGAGATGAAGAGAATTCCGGACGCTATCTTTGTGGTAGACCCGAAAAAAGAAAGAATCTGTGTTCAGGAAGCACATACCCTCGGCATTCCGCTGATCGGTATTGCAGATACCAACTGTGATCCGGAAGAACTGGATTATGTGATCCCGGGCAATGACGATGCGATACGCGCTGTAAAACTGATCGTTTCCAAGATGGCAGACGCCGTCATCGAGGCAAATCAGGGTGCTGAAGAAGAAGCAGCAGTAGAAGAGGCTTATGAAGAGTATGCAGAGGAAGCTCCGGTAGAGGCAGTTGCGGACGCCGAGTAATATAATTTGGAGGGCTGCCTTTCCTATGGATGGCAGCTCCATACAGAATAACCAGGAGGAAAATAAGATGGCTATCACAGCAGGAATGGTAAAAGAGTTGAGAGAAGCTACCGGTGCCGGTATGATGGACTGTAAGAAAGCCCTGACCGCTACCGAAGGTGATATGGAAAAAGCCGTTGAATGGCTGAGAGAAAAGGGACTGGCTACTGCTCAGAAGAAAGCCGGCAGAATTGCGGCAGAGGGTCTGGTAAAACTGATCGTATCCGATGATGACAAGAAAGCTGTAGCCGTAGAAGTAAATGCGGAGACTGACTTCGTGGCAAAGAACGAGAAATTCCAGAATTACGTAGCACAGGTTGCAGAACAGGCTATGGATACTGCTGCAGCAGATATTGATGCTTTCCTGGCAGAGCCGTGGAAATTCGATACCACAAAGACTGTAAAGGAAGCTCTGGCTGGACAGATCGCAGTCATCGGCGAGAACATGAACATCAGAAGATTTGTGCAGGTTACCGAGGAGAACGGTTTTGTTGCTTCCTACACTCATATGGGCGGCAAGATCGGCGTTCTGGTAGATGTAGTTACCGATGTTGTAAATGACGCTGTAAAAGAGATGGCAAAGAACGTGGCTATGCAGATCGCAGCTCTGAAGCCGCAGTATGTGACGGACGCAGAAGTACCGGAAGAATACAAAGAGCATGAGAAAGAGATCCTGGCCGCACAGATCGCCAACGATCCGAAGATGGCAGGAAAGCCGGAAAAGGTGATCCAGGGCGCTGTTCTGGGACGTCTTAACAAGGAACTGAAAGAAATCTGCCTGATGGATCAGGTATATGTAAAAGCAGAGGATGGCAAGCAGTCTGTAGCCAAGTATGTTGAGGAAGTAGCTAAGGCAAACGGTGCAAACATCACTATCAAGTCCTTTGTTCGCTGGGAGACCGGTGAAGGTATCGAAAAGAAGGAAGAAGATTTTGCGGCTGAGGTTGCAAAACAGATGGCTGGAAACTAGGTGAAACAAGCTCGCAGAGCGAAGTTGAACCGTATGTTGAAAGCTATCCAGCGTTGATTGACGAACCGGAGACGATAGACGAACGGTGAGACTAGCAACAGTCGGATGGCTGGAAACTAGGTGAAACAAGCTCGCAGAGCGAAGTTGAACCGTATGTTGAAAGCTATCCAGCGTTGATAAGTTTATAAAAAGAGCCTAGATGCGAACTTGTTCGCAGATTAGGCTCTTTTTGTATATTTACCGTGCGTCGCGATAAAGAAAAGGATTCTTTCATAGGCTTTGGGGGCCTGCTTGATTCATCTCTCAATTCATGGTAAGATAATTAAAGAAATTTCAGAGGCGTGAATACAAGAATATCAGGGAGGAACAAACATATGTCAGCTACATGGTTAAAGAATGCGGTATTTTACGAGATCTATCCCCAGTCATTTTATGATACCAACGGCGATGGCATCGGTGATATCAACGGGATCATTGAAAAACTGGATTATATTAAAGAACTTGGCTGTAATGCCCTTTGGATCAATCCGTGTTACGACTCTCCGTTCAAGGACGGGGGATATGACGTGCGGGATTATAAAAAGGTTGCCCCGCGCTACGGCACGAACAGCGATCTGTACCGTCTGTTTGGGGAGGCGCATAACCGGGGAATGCATGTGCTGCTTGATCTGGTGCCGGGACATACCTCAGAGGAGAATGCCTGGTTTCTGGAGAGCAAAAAGAATGAAAAAAACGAATTCACGAACCGCTACATCTGGACGGACGGCTGGCTTGAGGGAGGCGACGGCCTTCCGTACATTGCGGGGGAAAGCGACAGAAGCGCGGCCTATATCCTGAACTTTTTCAAGTGCCAGCCGGCGCTTAATTACGGTTTCCTGAACCCGCGCAAGCCCTGGCAGCTTCCGACGGACCATCCGGATGTGAAGGCTACGGTGGAGGCCCTCAAGGATATCATGCGCTTTTGGCTCAGTCATGGCTGTGATGGCTTCCGGGTAGACATGGCCGATTCTCTGGTGAAATATGATGACGAGAATAAGAGCGGAACCTGTGAGGTCTGGAAGAATGTGCGAGGAATGCTGGACAATGAATTCCCGGAGGCTGCTATAGTATCAGAGTGGTGCAGTCCGAAAGTTGCCCTGCGGGCGGGGTTTGACATGGATTTTTACCTGAACCACCGGGGAAATGGATATTCCACGCTGCTGAGAGATTATGAGGATCCATCAGGAGAGGATAACAGCTATTTCCGCAAGGATGGAAAGGGAGATATCTGCCGTTTTCTGAAACAGTACATGGACTGGTATGAGGATACGAAAGATATTGGGTATATTTCCATGTTCACCTGTAATCATGACACGTTTCGGCCTCGCTATAATCTGGATTATAAAGAATTAAAACTTGCGTATGCGTTCCTGTTCACCATGCCGGGGGTTCCGTTTTTATACTACGGGGATGAGATTGGTATGAGGTATCTGCAGCTGCCTACCAAGGAGGGGGGCTACACCAGAACCGGCTCCCGCACGCCCATGCAATGGAACAGTGGGAAGAATCTTGGCTTTTCGGAAGGATGCCAGGACAATCTATACCTTCCGGTGGATCCGGCGCAGGACGCACCGACTGTTGAGGCGCAGGAGCGGGATCCGGCTTCCTTGCTCAATACGGTGAAAGCGATTCTGGCTCTGCGCCAAGAGCAGCCGGATCTGCAGGCCGATGCGAATCTGGAGATTATTATCGGGGAAAAAGAACAGCCCCTTGTTTACCGAAGAGGCGGGCTTTTGGTGGCACTGAATCCTTCCGGGAAAAATGCAGCCGTTAAAGCAGATGTGCAAGGAAAGAAAATTATTTTCTCCATTGGAGGAGGAGAACTGGCGGATGCTCAGATCAGGCTGGATGCTCAATCATTCCTGATTATGAAGTAAACACAGGGAGGGCAATATATGAAGTGCAGTGAGGCGCAGCAGCTGGTAAAACTTTATATAGAAAAGCAGCTTTCTGATCGGGAAATGGAGCAGTTCCTGGAGCATGTGGAACATTGTCCGGAATGCTACGAGGAGTTGGAAATCTATTTTTCCATCTATGAGACACTGGGTGTTTCTGACAGAAATCCGGATGCAAACGGTTACGATTTTCGGGGGAAATTAATTCAGGATATAAAAAATACAAGGCGGTATCTCTATTGGAGAAAAGCATATCGCCTTTTTCGTTTTGCTATTGTCCTGGTGGCGGAACTTTTGCTGCTGCTGACGGTCTTAACCAGTTTTGAACTGCATAGCGAAAAAGGAAGCAAAGGAACCACGGTTTACCGGATTATCTATGGATATCAGGAAGATACGGAAAGTGAAACCCAGAGGGAGAACGAGGACGAAACGGAAAGCGAAACCCAGAGGAAGAACGGGAGCATAACAGAACACAGAACCAAGACAGGAGCGACGGAGCATGAGTAAGGAAAAAATCGTACTGATAGACGGACATAGCATTTTAAACCGGGCTTTTTATGGAGTCCCTGATCTGACAAACAGTGAAGGTCTCCACACCAATGCGGTGTACGGGTTTCTAAATATTATGTTTAAGATACTGGATGAAGAGCAGGCGGATTATCTGGCGGTAGCCTTTGACTTGAAGGCGCCTACTTTCCGTCACAAAATGTACGATGGCTACAAAGGAACCCGAAAACCCATGCCTTTGGAGCTGCACCAGCAGGTGCCGGTGATGAAAGAAATGCTGACAGCCATGGGTATCCCTCTGATGATGCTGGAAGGTTATGAGGCGGACGATCTGCTGGGAACGGTATCCAGAGAAATGGAAGAGCAAGGGCTGCAGGTCTGCGTGGTCTCCGGGGATCGGGATCTGCTGCAGATCGCTTCGGAGCAGACTTGCGTTCGTATACCAAAGACAAAGCGTACCGGTACGGAGATTGAGAATTACCATACACAGGATGTGATCGATAAATATCAGGTGACTCCGCTTCAGATAATAGAGCTGAAGGCGCTGATGGGAGACGCATCCGACAATATCCCGGGCATCCCCGGGGTAGGAGAAAAAACAGCAACAAAGATTATCTCAGAGTATGGCTCTATTGAAAATGCTTACGAGCATGTGGAGGAGATCAAGCCCAACAAGGCAAAGGAGTCTCTTAGGGAACATTACGATCTGGCGGTGCTGAGTAAGAAACTGGCTACGATTAATTGCAGGAGTCCGTTCACGCTGGATCTGGAAAGTGCCCGTATCGGTAATCTCTACACGGAGCAGACTCTGGAATTATGCAAAAAACTGGAATTTAAAAATATGCTTTCCCGGTTTGAATGCCGCACGGAAGGGGAGACAGAAGAAAACCGCTTCTGCACGATTACGGATTTTGGCGAGGCAGAAGCCTTTTTTACAAAAGCAGCTTCGGATCCATCTGTCGGTTTCCGGCTGATATTGGAAAATGGATGCCTGCTGGGGATAGCGTTGACCCGCCTGGACAAAGAGACGGCGTATCTGCCGGTTCAGGGATTTCTTACGGAGGCATATCTTCTGGAGCAGCTTCGCAGTGTGATCGGAAAGGTTAAGACTGCTTCCACCATTGATCTGAAAGAGCAGTTACCCAGATTAAATATGGAGAAATCTCCAGTGTTTTTTGACGCTGCTATTGGGGCGTATTTGCTGAATCCCTTAAAAAACGAATATACCTACGATGATATTGCCAAGGATTACTCCGGGCATATGTATCCATCCCGGGAGGAATTGCTGGGTAAGAAAAAGCTGGCGGACACAGCAGGGGAAGATGAGGAAGTGTTTGCCAAATTTGCCTGCTATCAATCGTTGACCGCTCTTGAAGCGGCGGAGCCAATTCAGCAAAAACTCAGAGAAACCGGCATGGAGCGGTTGTTCTGGGAGGTGGAGATGCCTCTGGTATTTACATTGTATGACATGGAAAATGCGGGAATCCTGGTAAAAGCAGAAGAATTGAAGATTTATGGAGAACAGCTTCGGAAAAGAATCTTAGAACTCGAGACAGAAATCTACACGTTGGCGGGCGAAGAATTCAACATCAATTCACCCAAGCAGCTGGGCGTGATCCTGTTTGAAAAATTAAAGATGCCTTACGGGAAAAAAACAAAGACCGGTTATTCCACTGCAGCGGATGTGCTGGAAAAACTGGCGGTTGAGTATCCGCTGGTATCTCTTATCCTGGAGTACCGGCAGCTGACAAAACTAAAATCAACGTATGCAGATGGATTAGCTGCCTTCATTCTGGAAGATGGAAGAATCCACAGCAAATTTAACCAGACCATTACAGCCACAGGGCGAATCAGCAGTACCGATCCCAACCTGCAGAACATTCCGGTACGGACCGAACTTGGGCGGCAGCTTCGCAAGGTGTTTGTGCCAAAAGAGGGATTTGTCTTTCTGGATGCGGACTACTCTCAGATTGAACTGAGAGTCCTGGCCCATGTGTCAGGGGATGAGCAGCTCATTGGGGCGTATCGGGAGGCGCAGGATATCCACGCCATCACTGCGTCCCAGGTATTTCATGTGCCTTTGGATCAGGTGACCGCTCTGGAACGCAGAAACGCCAAGGCGGTAAATTTTGGAATCGTATACGGGATCAGTTCCTTTGGACTGAGCCAGGATCTGAGTATTACAAGAAAAGAAGCACAGGAATATATAGAGCAGTACTTCAAGACCTACCCAGGTATTAAGCGTTTTCTTGACGGCGCCGTAGAGGACGCCAAGACGAAAGGGTATGCAATAACCCTCTTTGGCAGACGACGTCCGGTGCCGGAACTAAAGTCCAGCAATTTTATGCAGCGCTCTTTTGGGGAGCGGGTTGCTATGAACTCCCCAATCCAGGGAACGGCCGCGGATATTATCAAGATTGCCATGGTGAGAGTTAATGAGAGACTGAAAGAGGAGGGCCTGAAATCCCAGCTGCTTTTGCAGGTGCATGACGAACTGTTGATCGAGACAGACAAATCAGAAGTGGAACAGGTAAAAGGCATCCTGAGACAGGAAATGATGGGAGCTGCCGACCTGGCAGTTCCGCTGGAGATCGATATGCATGCGGGAGAGAGCTGGTATGACGCAAAGTAAAAAAATAAAGGTTCTGGGCATCACCGGCGGCGTTGGGGCCGGGAAAAGCACTGTTTTGGATTATCTGAAGCGGCGCTATGGAGCCAGAGTACTCCAGTGCGATGAGGCGGCCAAAATCTTGCAGGAGCCGGGAGGCTCCTGTTACCGTCCTGTGGCGGAACTGTTCGGAGAGGATGTGCTGGGACGAGACGGCAGATTTGACCGGGGAAAGATAGCGGCAATTGTTTTTACCCAGGAAGAGTTTCTGGAGAAACTGAACGCGATCGTTCATCCTGCAGTGAAGAAGTATGTAGAGGAAGAAATTCAAAAAGAACGGGATTTGGGAGAGCGAAGTCTTTTTGTGGTAGAAGCGGCCCTGCTCTTGGATGCCGGATACGACTCTTTCTGCGATGAGGTCTGGTACATACATGCCCCGGAGGAAGTGCGCAGACTGCGTTTGAAAACAAGCAGGGGTTATTCGGAGGAAAAAATTACTCGGATGATGAGCGCCCAGCGGACAGAAGGGTATTTTCGCAAATATTGTCAGTTTGCGGTTGACAACAGCAGCGATAATGTGGAAAATACATATGAACAAATTGATGAAGGATTGAAGACACATGGATTTTTGTAGTATTGCCAGCGGCAGCAGCGGAAACTGCATCTACGTGGGTTCCGATCATACCGCTGTGCTTATTGACACTGGGATCAGCGGGAAGAAGATTGCGGAAGGCTTGAAGATGATTGACCGTAAGCCGGAGGAACTGAGCGCGATCCTGATAACCCACGAACATTCCGACCATATCAAGGGACTGGGCGTGATGGCCAGAAAGTATGGGATTCCCATCTACGCCACTCCAGGTACTAGGGAGGCCATCGGCAGATGCGGATCTCTGGGCACCATTGACCAGGAACTGTTCCATGAAATACATGCGGACGAGGGGATGACGATACAGGATCTGGATATCATGCCGTTTCGAATCTCCCATGATGCCGCCCAGCCTGTGGCCTATCGGATCAGAAACGGAGATAAATCGGTTGCAGTAGCCACGGATATGGGATGTTATAATGATTATATAATAGATCATTTGCAGGGACTGGATGGCATCTTGCTGGAGTCCAACCACGATATCAACATGCTGCAGGTGGGTTCTTATCCCTATCCTTTGAAACGGAGGATACTTGGAAAAACGGGACATCTGTCCAATGAGAATGCCGGACGGCTGCTGTGTGAGATTCTGCATGATAATCTAAAACTCATTATGCTGGGGCATCTCAGCAGGGAAAATAACTATGAGGCGCTGGCCTATGCCACTGTGTGCGCGGAAATTACCATGGGTGATAATCCCTATAAAGCAGATGATTTCCGGATACAGGTGGCAAAACGGGATCAGGTTTCCCCGCTGACCACATTGTAGAAGAACATTCAGAACCAAAGTACATAATAAGAAATCAGATCAGGAGGAGAATATGAAAAAAACAATTATTACAGTGGTAGGAAAAGACACCGTTGGTATCATTGCCAGTGTCTGCACCTATCTGGCAGAGAACAATATCAATATTCTGGATATATCTCAGACCATCGTTAATGGCTATTTTAATATGATGATGGTGACGGACGCGGCGGCTGCCACGAAATCTGCGGTGGAGATTGCAGATGAGATGGAGGAACTGGGCAGAAAGATGAACCTGAGCATCCGTTGCATGCATGAGGACATTTTTAATACCATGCACAGGGTGTGAAACCGCTTACTAAGAATGTTTGCAGAATAACTCAGGGAGAAAGAAGCAATGATCAATCAAATAGAAGCTACGGAAACGATAAAGATGATTACTCAGGAGAATCTGGATGTCCGCACCATTACGCTGGGCATCAGCCTGCTGGATTGTATCGATTCGAATCTGGACAAACTGAACGAAAACATATACACAAAAATCACGGAGAAAGCAGAAAATTTGGTTTCAGTGGGCAGAGACATTGAGAGAGAATATGGGATTCCTATTGTGAATAAACGTATTTCTGTTACGCCCATTGCGCTCATCGGCGGAAGCGCCTGCAGGACGCCGGGGGATTACGTGACGATTGCCCAGACGCTGGATCGGGCAGCAAAGCAAGTTGGCGTGAATTTCATCGGAGGATTTTCTGCATTGGTGTCTAAGGGAATGACGGAGAGTGATGAGAAACTGATCCGGGCCATACCGAAAGCATTGGCTACCACTGAGCGGGTCTGCAGTTCGGTCAACGTTGGCTCTACGAAATGCGGTATTGATATGGATGCGGTGCGGCTCATGGGAGAGATCATCCGTGAGACTGCCGAGCGCACGAAAGAGCAGGATTCCCTGGGCTGCGCAAAACTGGTAGTATTTTGTAACGCGCCGGATGACAATCCGTTCATGGCAGGTGCGTTCCATGGTGTGACGGAGGGAGACACCGTCATTAATGTGGGGGTCAGCGGACCGGGGGTAGTAAAAACGGCATTGGAGCAGGTACGCGGGGAAGGACTTGAAGTACTCTGCGAGACGATAAAGAAGACGGCATTTAAGGTCACGAGAGTGGGGCAATTGGTGGCACAGGAGGCTTCCAGAAGACTGAATGTTCCGTTTGGTATCATCGACCTTTCTCTGGCTCCCACCCCGGCTATCGGGGACAGTGTGGCAGATATTCTCTGTGAGATCGGGCTGGAACAGGCGGGAGCGCCCGGAACGACAGCGGCTCTGGCATTGCTCAACGATCAGGTGAAAAAGGGGGGAGTTATGGCTTCTTCCTATGTAGGGGGCTTGAGTGGGGCATTTATTCCGGTCAGTGAGGATCAGGGAATGATAAATGCAGTGGAGGCCGGCGCCTTAACTTTGGAGAAACTGGAAGCCATGACTTGTGTCTGCTCCGTGGGACTGGATATGATCGCCATTCCGGGAGATACGAAAGCATCCACGATTTCCGGCATTATTGCCGACGAGATGGCCATTGGTATGGTGAATCAGAAGACCACAGCGGTACGCCTGATCCCGGTGATCGGCAAGGGCGTGGGCGAGATGGTAGAATTTGGAGGCCTTCTGGGCTACGCTCCCATCATGCCTGTGAATTCCTTCTCCTGCGAGGCGTTTGTGAGCAGACAGGGAAGAATTCCGGCGCCGATCCACAGCTTCAAGAATTAAAAGATGAAGGGCTGTCGATTTAGAGTGACGATGTTTGTATATATCCATGTGTACGGCTATGCATGGACAAATGTTCGACCTGGGGCGGACTTTCGTCCGATCACAGACGAATATTTGTCCAGAGCATCGTCCGAACACAGGATATATGCAAACCTGAGTCATATCAATCGACAGCCCTTTTATGCCGAAGAATTGTAGTAGAAGGGAATCGATAAAATGAATGTAAAGCAGGAAGTCATTTTGATGTTTCGTATAGATGACGAGAAGCGAAGAGCGATTGAAACAATTTGTTTTCAGATGGGAATGACCGCTGTGGAGGTTGCCGCGGAGGAGGAAAATGCGCCGCTGGGACTGCTGGCGGGGGCGGAGGGCTGGAGAAATCCTCTTCTCATGGAAAATACCAGAGAAGTACAGCCTTTGACAGAAGAGATGCTGGTGATAGCGGGACTTTCCGAAGAGTCGCTGGAGGTGTTTCTGGCGAAGCTGCGCCAATATGGCGCGACTGTATCGTTGAAAGCCGTGCTGACGCAGCAGAACGCGGTGTGGAACGCCGGGCAGCTGCAGGGAGAACTGAAGCGGGAACGGGCGGAATTCTTTAGAAAGAGTGAAAAACGTGAATAAGAAAACGGTTAAATACTCTTTTCTGGCTTCCCTGCCGGTGATGGCAGGGTATATAGTGCTGGGAATTGGGTTTGGTATTTTGCTCTACGACAAGGGCTATTCATTTTGGTGGGCCATTCTGATGAGCGTGACAATCTATGCAGGTTCTATGCAGTATGTGGGAGTGGGACTGCTGGCCGGCGGCGCTTCGCTGATCTCAGCGGCCATTATGACGCTTATGGTCAATGCCAGGCATTTATTTTATGGTATTTCCATGGTGGAAAAGTACCGGGATACCGGAGCATCGAAGCCTTATTTGATTTATGCTCTGACGGATGAGACTTATTCTTTGGTGTGCGATCCCGAATTGCCGGAAGGTGTGGATCGAAAGAAGTATTATCTTCTGGTCTCCCTCATGGATCAGAGCTACTGGGTTTTTGGCAGCTTTCTGGGCGGCTTTCTGGGCAGCGCGCTGAAGTTTAACAGTCAGGGTATTGATTTTGCCATGACGGCGCTGTTTGTGGTGATTTTTGTGGAGCAGTGGGAGAAAACGAAACAGCATATTCCGGCCTTGCTGGGCCTGACGCTTTCTTTGATCTGCCTGTTGATTTTTGGACCGGATGAGTTTCTGATTCCAACTATGCTCTGTATTCCGGTGGGATTGTTTTTGCTGAAGGGCAGGATTGCAAAGGAGGAAGAAAAGAATGATTGACACATCGAAGGCGTTTCTTTTGATCACGGTAATGTCAGCGGTGACAATGCTGCTGCGTTTTCTTCCTTTTGTCCTTTTTTCAAAAAGCACACCCAAACCCGTCCTGTATCTTGGAGAAGTACTGCCGTATTCTATCATGGCAATGCTGGTGGTGTACTGCCTGAGAAATACTTCTGTTTTGGAAACTCCCCACGGACTGCCAGAGGCAGTCTCAGTGACTGCGGTAGTACTCCTCCATAAGTGGAGACATAATACGCTTCTGTCCATTTTAGGCGGAACATTTTGCTATATGGTGTTTGTGCAGATTATCGTCTGAGGATCAGAAGTTGAAAATCAGTTTCACACAATATACATATTTTCTACAAATTTTTCTCACGAAGAATGATTATACTGCATGCATATATTGCCAAAGCATATCTATGAAATATTCGTTTTATGACGAGCTATGGAATCGAAATAATGTCGTATGACAGCAGGAAGGAGGAGATAAAATGGGACTGAGGCATGAATGGAAACATGAGTTAAATTACCTGGATCTTTTGGTGGTCCGTCAGCGAATGAGGGCAGTGGCGAAACCAGATCCCCATGCGATTGATGGAAAATATCAGATCCGCAGTCTGTATTTTGATAACCTGAATGATAAAGCTCTGAGGGAGAAAATTGACGGAGTCAATAAGCGGGAGAAATTTCGCATGCGTTATTACAATGGGGATACGAGCTTTATTCATTTGGAGAAAAAGACCAGGGAAAATGGGCTGGGTGACAAATTCTCGGCAAGATTATCGGTCTCTGAGGCACAGCGCATTGTGAATGGAGAAATCAGCTGGATGGCGGAGTGCCGGGACCGGCCGTTGCTGCAGGAACTTTACAGTCAGATGCTGGGGCAGGGATTAGAGCCAAAGACAATCGTGGACTATACGAGAGAACCCTTTGTTTACGGACCGGGCAATGTGAGGGTTACTCTGGATTACGATATCCGGACAGGACTTAGCTGCACGGATTTTCTGAATCCGGATGCGGTGACAATCCCGGCAGCGCAGGCCCCCATTATACTGGAAGTAAAGTGGGATGGATTTTTGCCGCAGGTCATAAAGGACGCAGTGCAGTTGGAGAGCAGGCATGCAGCCGCTTTTTGCAAGTATGCGGCGTGCAGGATGTATGGTTGAACAAATGGAAAATAATTTGAGGAGGATACTTAAATGACATTCAAAGATATATTTAAATCTGATTTTCTGGATAATATTACCGGAGTTACGATCCCGGATATGCTGATCGCCTTGGTACTGGCATTCTGCATTGGACTTTTCATTTTCCTTGTGTATAAAAAAACCTTCAGCGGAGTGATGTACTCCTCCAGCTTCGGTGTGACACTGGTGGCCTTGACGATGATTACCACGCTGGTCATTCTGGCTGTAACCTCCAATGTAGTGCTCTCCCTGGGTATGGTAGGCGCACTATCTATCGTCCGTTTTCGTACTGCTATCAAGGAACCGCTGGATATCGCCTTCCTTTTCTGGGCTATTGCCGCGGGGATCGTTCTGGCCGCGGGGCTGGTTCCGCTGGCAGTGATCGGCAGCCTGCTGATCGGCATTATGCTGCTGATATTTGTGAACCGGAAATCCCATTCGAATCCTTATATTGTAGTGCTTCAGTGTGAGAACAAAGCAAGCGAGGATGCGGCGGTTGCTTACCTGAAACAGCATGTCCGCAAATCTGTGACCAAGAGCAAGACTGTTACCAAAGGCCAGATTGAACTGAACATGGATATTCGGCTGAAAGACGATAATACAGACTTTATCAATGGTCTGGCGGATCTGGAAGGCGTGAAACAGGCGGTGCTGGTAAGCTACAATGGAGACTACATGGGTTGATTTTTTATAACAGAGCAAGGAGATGGGAAGTATGTCAACGCATAAGGGAATAGATAAGATCTGTGTCGCGGCGGTGATCTTCTCCCTGCTGATTACAGCCTTTATGTTTGGGTTGTCTACCTCGCAGACACAGGCGGACACCTATGTGCAGGGTTATGAGAATCGCCTGTTTGATACATCGACAGTCCATGAAATCTATATTGTGATGGACGACTGGGACAGTTTTATTGAGAATTGTGAAGATGAAGAATATGTAGCCTGTACCGTGATCATTGACGGCGAGAAATATAAAAATGTAGCTATCCGCGCCAAAGGGAACACTTCTCTTAGCACGGTGTCACAGATGGATAGCCAGCGCTATAGCTTCAAGATAGAGTTTGACCACTATCAGAGTGGCCTGACTTATCACGGTCTGGATAAATTGTGTCTGAACAATATCATTCAGGATAACACTTATATGAAAGATTATCTGACCTATCGGCTCATGGATGAATTTGGCGTGGATAGTCCGCTGTGCAGTTATGCTTATATTAATGTAAATGGTGAAGAATGGGGCCTTTATCTGGCGGTGGAGGCAGTAGAGGATGCTTTCCTGAACCGGAATTACGGGGGCAAGAAGGGAGACCTCTATAAACCGGACAGCACCGGATTTGGCGGCGGGCGCGGCAACGGGCAGGGATTTGATATGGATCAGTTCATGGCCGACCGGGAGGAAGCAGATATATCGTCAACGGAGACCGACCAGGCAGAACCGGAACAGATGCTTTCAGAGGAAAGCCAATCGGAAAGGGAAAGAACCCGGACGGGAGGCGGTCAAATGCCGGGGGGCATGAAACCACCGGGAGGTGGAGATAGATCGGAGAACATGACTCCGCCGGATGGCTTCGAAATGCCAGATGGATTTGAAATTCCGGAAGATATGACGGAGTTTATGGAAACCATGTCGGAAGGAATGGAGGGATCCGGAGGCATGGGTGGCCCGGGGGGTGTCGGCGGGCCTGAAGAGATGGCAGGCGGCGGAGGGAAAGGGATGAACAGCAGTGATGTGAAACTGCAGTACATCAATGATGACCCGGACAGCTATTCCAACATTTTTGACAATGCAAAGACAAAGGTGACAAATAAGGATAAAACCCGTTTGATCGAAGCGCTGAAAAATCTCAGCGCGCAGGATAATCTGAAAGAGACAGTGAACATTGAAGAGGTGATAAGGTACTTTGTGGTACACCTGTTTGTCTGCAATGATGACAGTTATACCGGTCAGATGATTCATAACTACTATTTGTATGAAGAAGGCGGACAGTTGTCCATGATTCCGTGGGATTACAATCTGGCCTTTGGAGGTTTTAGCTCGTCCGATAGCGCAACCTCTCTGGTAAACAGGCCCATCGATACGCCGATTTCTTCTCAAGGATCTGGTGACAGTTCCGATACACGGCCAATGATTGACTGGATTCTGGATAACCAAGAATATTTGGAACTGTACCATGAATATTACCAGGAGTTTCTGGAACAGTATTTCTCAGAAGATGAGATGGTTCAGATGGTAGAAGAAACCTGGGAATTGATTGCGCCTTATGTAAAGAAAGATCCCACGAAGTTTTGTACCTATGAAGAGGCTGAGACAGGTGTGGAGACCCTGAAGAAGTTTATCAGTCAGAGAGGCCAGAGCATCCGGGGACAACTGGATGGGACGATCCCATCGACCACGACCGGGCAGTCCGAGGATACCGACAGTCTGATCGATGCATCAGATATTACAATTTCTGATATGGGTTCTATGAATGCCGGCGGTCAGGGACCCGAGGGCAGAGACGGCTTCCCGGGAGATGATTTCTCCGGAACCGGTTTCCCGGGCCATGGACAACGGTTCCAAAACGGTGATTTCCAGGGTGACGATAGGAAGTTTGCCGGAGGAGGATCCTGAAATGATGAAGAAAAATGAAATAATTGTTATTTATGGAAAACAATATAAGGCTATGGCAAAAGAGATTCTATCTTGTGCGGGGCTGGCTTCTATGATTCCGACGAAAGATACGCTGATCGGCATTAAGCCGAATCTGCTGGGGCAGGTACTTGCTGAAGAGGGTGCTACCACTCATCCGATAGTGGTAGAGGCACTGATTGAATATCTGCTGGAAAATGGCTTTCAAAATATCGTGATCCTGGAGGGATCCTGGGTGGGAGATACCACTGCGGAGACAGTAAAATACTGCGGATACGACAGGATCTGTGAATCTTACGGAGTCCCGTTTTGGGATATGCAGAAGGATGCTCATGAGGAAGTAGACTGCGCAGGTCTGCGCCTGAATATATGTAAGAGTGCCAGGAAGATTCAATTCCTGATTAATGTGCCGGTGCTGAAAGGCCATTGCCAGACCCGGATCACCTGCGCTCTGAAAAATATGAAAGGATTGATCCCAAACAGCGAGAAACGTCGTTTTCACCGTATGGGTTTGCATGACCCCATTGGGCATCTTTCGCTGGGCCTGCATCAGAATTTTGTCCTCGTGGACAGTATCTGCGGGGATCTGACCTTTGAGGACGGAGGCAATCCTGTGGAGCAGAACCGCCTTATCGCAGCGGTGGACCCTGTTTTGTGCGATGCTTATGGCTGTTCCCTGTTGGGGATACCGCTGGAAAGTGTACCGTATATTACCACAGCGGCCAGTCTTGGGGTAGGAAATTGTGAACTTTCCCAGGCAAAGATTACGGTTCTGGGAGAACGGGATGAGCCGGCCAGGACGGAGACTGCCGGATACCGCCACGTTATGAAACTCGCAGAAAAAGCAGAAGAAGTTGACTCCTGTTCTGCCTGTTACGGTTATTTGATACCGGCATTGGAGATGTTGGAGGAAGATGGCCTCCTGAAGCAGCTGAAGGAAAAAATATGCATAGGCCAGGGACACCGGGGGAAGACCGGAGAACTGGGAGTTGGAAACTGTACAAAACGGTTTCGTCATACTGTACCGGGCTGCCCGCCCACAGAAATGGAGATGTACGAATTCCTGAAACATTATCTGCAGGAGAGGGATGTTTCAATTCAAAACAACAACTGAAAAAACTTAAGAAAAAGTAAAATCGCTTCCGTTTCATTGACTGAGTATCAGCATTCCAGTATAATAATGACATGAGAGTCAAAAGTTACAAAGGGTTCCTGCTTGCAGGAAAATCTATGCAGCTTAATAATCTGCGATTTCATAATTATATAACTCAAGGGGAATGGGGATTTTATTAAATGAATATATTATTTTATCTGGTTCCAAAGAGTGAGCTGGTCTACATTTATGATGATTACACTGTCCGACAGACTATGGAGAAGATGGAATATCATCGTTACGCGTCGGTGCCGGTTATTAACCGCAAGGGGAATTATGTGGGTAGTCTGACAGAGGGAGATCTTCTGTGGGAACTGAAACATCGGCGTATCAGTGATATGAAAGAACTGGACGATATGCCCATTAAGCAGTTGAAACGCTGCCGGGACAACCAGCCCGTAAATATCAACTGTGACATGGAGGATTTGATCATGACTTCCATGAATCAAAATTTTATACCGGTGGTAGACGATAATGGAACATTCATTGGTATCGTTACACGCAAAAGTATAATTTCCTATTGTTATAACCAATTTAAAAAGGTGAAAAAAAACGAAAAAAATATTTAAAAAGTTGTTGACAAATCTTCTTTGACGTGATATCCTATCAAAGTTGCGTCTGAGAGATGCACAGCAGAGTACATTGATAACTGAACAGTGAAACAACCTTGAAAAATTCTAAAAGTTTTCGC
>CACYXH010000044.1 GCA_902778245.1 uncultured Lachnospiraceae bacterium
CTACGGGAAACGGGCTGTTGACACAGAAAAACAAGCGTGTTAATATAAGGATATCTTGAAAAGAGGGGTGAAAAGATGAGAAGATAGTTTACTTTTGATTACATGAAGGTTTTGACGGTATGGTTCATAAGACGCATACTGTTTTCATGTTGCCAAAAGTGGATTATGTTCTCATAACCTCTCTTTTTGCATGCGTAAAAATTATTTACGCGAGAAATTTGCGGAGCGCCTTTCTCGTCGTTGTAAGTGATGGTTATCAAATCATCCCTCCAAATACATGAGGTTATAGTACGTAATGGAACTGTTTGGCAACAAATGGTTCCTTTATTATTTTGCTCAAAAAGGAATTATACCAGGAGGAATGAATATGGCACAGATAAGTGTAAATCGTCTTACGTTTCATTATGACGGAAGTTTTGACAATATCTTTGAAGATGTTTCATTTTCCATCGATACGAATTGGAAATTGGGATTCATAGGTCGAAACGGAAAAGGAAAAACAACATTTTTAAACTTATTATTGGGAAAATATGCTTATGAGGGTTCCATAAATACTACTACAATGTTTGATTATTTTCCATATCAGATTACAGAAAACCAGATGCAGTTACCGGCGTCCGACTTTATAGAGGAGCTGAAGACCAGATGTGAGCTATGGCGGGTTATATGTGAATTGTCAGAATTGGGAGAAAGTGCAGAAATCCTCTATAGACCTTATCAAACACTGAGCCCGGGAGAGCGTACAAAAGTTTTACTGGCAGTTTTGTTTTCCGGAGATAATGATTTTTTATTAGTAGATGAGCCAACCAATCATCTGGATCAGGAAGCCAGAGAAATAGTAAAAATGTATCTTTCGTCAAAGAGAGGATTTATTCTGGTATCCCATGACAGAGATCTGCTGGATGCTTGTATTGACCATTGTTTAGTACTCAATCGGAAAAGTATTGAAGTACAGAACGGCAATTTTTCCAGTTGGTGGGAGAATAAGAAGCGGAAAGACCAGTTTGCTGTAGCGGAAAATGAAAAGCATCAGAAGGAGATACTGAAACTAAAGCAGGCAGCAATGCGAACATCGAAGTGGGCAGACCAGAATGAACGAACTAAGATAGGATTTGATCCAGTAAAAGAGCATGACAGATCTTTAAATACAAGGGCATATATCGGAGCGAAAACAAAAAAGATGCAGAGCAGAGTGAAGCAATTGGAAAAGCGGATCCGCCTGGAGATAGAAGAAAAAGAGGGCCTTTTGCAGGATTTGGAAACACCTGTTGATTTAAAACTGGTTTTGCTTACGCATCACAAGAACACACTCGTCAATATAAAGGACTATAGTTTGATATATGCAGACGCAGATGATCCGGTCTTCGAAGGTCTGACATTTGCAATTAGTAAAGGGGACCGGATTGCTTTGTCCGGAAAAAATGGATGCGGGAAATCGACCCTTATAAAAATGCTTTTGCAGAAAGCCGATTCAGATGATATCAATATGAATATTTCGGAAAAGGGTGTGTGTGAAATGGCTTCGGGACTTGTGATTTCTTATGTTGGACAGGATGCGGCCAATTTAAGCGGCGATATTACAACTTTTTGCAGAGAACACGATTTAGATAAGAGTCTGTTTTGCGCAATACTTAGGCAGCTTGATTTTGAACGGGTTCAGTTTTTGAAAAAAATGGAAGATTATTCGGAAGGGCAGAAAAAGAAAATACTGCTTGCGGCAAGTTTATTAACGCCGGCTCATCTTTACATTTGGGATGAACCTCTAAATTATATTGACGTATTTTCGAGAATGCAGATTGAAAAACTGTTGTTGGAGTATCAGCCCACGATGCTATTTGTAGAGCATGACGAACAGTTTCGCAGGAAGATTGCAACGCAAACGATTGAACTAAGATGAACCGCTTTTAAGGGAAAATGCAAATCTCCCGGGAATTGACTTTTGGGCCTATAAAGAGCATACTATCTATGAAAATAAGGCAATGTTATGATAACAAAAATTCAGATGGTCCAAAGACTCGTGATAACCGAGCAAAATCTGGCGCTGAAGGATATCGCGTATGCGTAGGAGGGTACATTTTATATGGTTGATGGTCAAAAGAACATTTCGGCCGATGCAGTAAAAATTGGCATTGAGGACAAATTTCATTATGTAATATCTGATTCTTGTGTGATGTGCGGAACGTGTTCTGATGAGTGTCCTGTTAATGCAATTACGCAAGAGGGCAGCAAGTATCATATTAATCCCAAGACTTGTATTGATTGCGGAACATGCTCCGTGGTCTGTCCCGTAGGGGCAGCTCACCGCTCGCCGTATATACGAGACAGTATTTCCATCCAAGATATTGATAGGAACAAGTGCTATTTCAATCCGGGATGTGCCCTGAGCTTGTATAAACCAGAAGTTCCACAGTTGATGTTGCAATTGCTGCATAAGAACTTTGGAGATATTAAACTTCACAATGTTTGCTGCAGACATAATCCCAAGTTGGAAGCAGGCGCCACCATCATCAACAACTGTGCAGGCTGTGACCGCCGTTTTCGCTCGCTGTATCAGGGTATTAATACGATTTCTTATTGGGAGATTATTGATGGCATAGCAGACTTAAAATTGCCGAATCACACGGGACTGACGGTTTCTATTCATGATTCTTGCGGGTATCGGCACAAGCCCCAGGTGCATCGTGCTGTCAGAAATCTTTTGAAGAAAATGCATATTGAGATTGTGGAGGCTGAGTTTAGCGGAACAGAATCCGTGTGTTGCGGCGATAACTTTTACGGCGCTGTTCCGAACGAGCAGGTGGAAAAGCGTATACAGATGCGTGCGGATCAATTTCCGTGTCAGGATGTCGTTGTGTACTGCATTGGATGTGCGAGGGCAATGACAGCCAGTGGGAAAACACCACATTATCTTCCTGATCTGCTGTTTGATCGAATTGCTGAGCCTATGCCTGACACATTGGATGAATATCATTCAAAACTAGGAGATTACATAGAAATTCATTGAGAAATTCATTCTCGGCTTATCCATTATAAAAGAGTTGCTAAAACTGAAAAAACAAAAATAAACATTATCATCAATGCTGAAAGTAATAGCATTGCTCTTCAAGCAAACGGAAATCTGATATATTCAAGAAATTATTATAATAATCGTTTATTAGCAAATGGGATAATTATATTTGAGGAGTAAAGAGATGCAGACATTATCCGTAAACAATATAGAATACAAAATGATCAAGCTGCTCGGCCGCGGTAAGGGCGGTTACTCTTATCTTGTCGAAAAAGGAGGCAAGCAGTATGTATTAAAACAGATCCATCACGAGCCCTGCGCCTACTACACTTTTGGCAATAAAATAGAAGCCGAAAGAAATGATTATGGGAGGCTTCTGGATGCGGGGATCAGGATTCCGAAAATGATTGAGCTTGATGTCCAAAACGAGAGAATTGTCAAGGAATATATTGATGGAGACACAATTTTTGATATGGTAAAGAATGAGACTTCCGTTGAAACGTACATGGAGCAGATTCTCAAAATGGCGGAACAGGCAAAGTCAGCAGGATTGAATATTGACTATTTTCCAACGAATTTTGTTGTTCAGGAGGGGTTAATTTACTACGTTGACTATGAATGCAACCATTATATGGATGAGTGGAATTTTGAAAATTGGGGAATAAAGTATTGGTCTAAAACGCCTGAATTTTTGGAATATTTGAAGAATAGTTTGTTTGGAGATGATGTGATAATATGAAAAACAACATTATATACGAACGAAAAGACGATAATATAGAATATATTTACTATAAGGACGCGGTGCAGTCTTATCCTACGCATACGCATGCAAATCATGTTACGTTCGGATACGTTTTGGATGGAGTGGTTTGCATTATTTGTAATGGAGAAAAGAATTTATATCATGCGGGCAAGCATTTTCGTGTCTTGCCGGATACTCCCCATTCAGTAGAGTGTGTGAATGGTACCACCTATTCTATGGTGAGTATATGTGCAGCGGTCGATAAACGGTCAGATGAGGCCGCGAATGAAATTAGCTGCACAAAGAGGCTGAAGCAATTGATTTTAGAGGCACCGGAGAGGACATTTCTAATTGATGAGATGGCCAAGATCATAAGTATGAGTTCATACTATATGATTCGGAAGTTTAAGGAAGCCTGTGGTTTGACACCTCATCAGTTTCAAATACAGTGCAGAATTAGAAAAGCACAGAAATTATTAGAAGAGGAAAAACGCGTGATCGAAGCAGCTTATGCCACAGGGTTTTGTGACCAAAGCCACTTTGATCGATGCTTTTATAAAATTGTCGGACTGACTCCAAGTGAATATAAGCAGTCTGTAAAACGGCAGCTTAGCATAATGCCGGAATAAATTTTGCGAATAGATAAAGTCCGTCTTTTCCTGCATTTACTTCGTGCGGGATACCGATCGGTATGATGGAAATGGTTCCAACTTCATAAGGAATTGTTGCGCTATTGTTGATACATACCCCAGAACCGGCAATTACCTCATGTGTTTCCAATTGTGTTTCGTGGACATGATTTTTAATACTTTTGTTCGGCGCGATGCGGACAAGATGATAGCTGAATTCACCATTCGTATCTTTAGCGGTAACGATGTGCTTGAGTTCTACACCCTCAAAGGTGGGATGCTTTGACCATGGAATCCCAGAAAATTTTACTGTGGTTGTTGGCAGTCTGAGAGAACCGTTATTGAATGCCTCAAATAAATTACTACTCATAAATGTTTGTCTCCTTTGCTTTGTATTTAGTAACTATTTCCCTTCCCAGTTTTGGTGCATGTTCTGGGAATGCTGAACAGTTACATATATTATAAGCATAGGAGAAGGTGAAAGATTGGATAAAATTGCGGTGTATGCACCTCCTGCGGTCATCACGGTTTCTGCGGGATCGAATTTGCCATACCGATATATCACTGCCGGATGCAGCGGATGGAGGGAGTGCTGAGAATTTTTCAGGGGACGGACGATGACCGTCTGCCCCCTGAAAGTATGAGATTATTCCTGACAAAGCCTGGTAGCCCATTCGATTGCATCATCAATATGCGGGCGGAAGTTTTCCGCGCCGACCAGTTCGATAAACCCGTCTTTTTCCATCGTGCGCATCGGCTGCTCATTTACGTGGGAGAATACAAGGGTTATGCCGTGCTCCCTGCAGCGCGCGTAGAACTGCTCCAGATGGTGCATAGCTGTGGCATCCAGCGCGGGAACGCCCCTCATGCGAAGAATCAGCACCTTTGTGAAATCCTTAAAGTCGATACCGGCAATCTGCTCGGAATCACCGAAAAACATCGGACCATAAATTTCAAACACACGCACCTGTTTCGGGAGCGGTTTCAGATCCATGCCATCCGGATCCTCTTCCGGGTCATAATATTTCCAGCCTTTGATCGAGGACTCCTCACTCATACGCTTCATAAACAGTACGATGGCAAGTGCCATGCCGACTTCGATCGCAATGACCAGATCGAATACTACAGTGAGAATAAATGTAGTTACGAGAACAATAATATCGCTCTTCGGGGCGGTTTTGCACAGATGTACAAAGGTTCTCCACTGGCACATATTATAAGCGACTACAAAAAGGATCGCGGCGATCGTCGGCATCGGGATCAGCGCAGCGTAAGGCATAAGGATCACGAGCACCAGGATTAGAACAACCGAGTGGACCATGCCGGCGATCGGCGTGCGTCCTCCGTTTTTAATATTTGCGGCCGTTCTGGCGATCGCGCCGGTAGCCGGGATCCCGCCAAACAGTGCGGAACCGATATTTCCGCAGCCCTGAGCGATCAGTTCCATATTGGAGCGGTGATGCGAATTGATCATACTGTCGGCGACCACACAGGACAAGAGCGATTCAATGGAGGCAAGGATGGCGATGGTAAAACCATCGGAGGCAACGCTTCGGATATCGGCGAACGTAACGTGCAGAGTATGAAATTTCGGAAGACTATTGCTGATCGTGTAGAGATCACCGATCGTGTTGACCTGAAGTTTTCCGAATTTCACAATCAGTATTCCGACGATTACAGCGATCAGAGAACCGGGGATCTTTTCGCTGACGCGCGGCCACAGGATCAGAATCACAAGACTGATGATCCCGACCAAAAGGGCGAGCGGGTTGATCGTCTTCAGGTTTGAGGCAAATGCCTCTACCTTGTCCATGGTCTCTATAGTTACCGTTCCCTGCGGGTATGTAAGGCCGAAAAAGTCTTTCAGCTGTCCTATGAGGATCGTCACGGCGATACCAGCCGTAAAACCGGTGGTTATAGTATAAGGAATGAATTTGATCAGGCCGCCTAAGCGAAAGGCGCCCATGAGGATCAATAGAATACCGGCAATGATCGTAGCGAGCATCAGCCCTTCCATTCCATTTTTGGCCACGATACCGGCGACAATGGTCGCGAACGCGGCCGTGGGGCCAGCAATCTGTACACGGCTTCCGCCGAGGAAGGAGATGATAAAGCCGGCAACGATCGCAGTGTAGATACCCTCTTCCGGGCCAACGCCCGAGGCGAGAGCCAGGGCAATCGACAGCGGAAGTGCGATAATGGCAACGATGATGCCGGATATCGCATCGGAAGCAAACTGCTTGCCGCTGTAATGCTTCAGGGTGCTAAACAGCATTGGTTTTAGTTTGTCTTTGTTCATGGCAGACCTCTTCTGAATATATAAAATTTTTATAAACACCAAATCATTATACTACCGGAAAGGAGAATTGCAAGAGAAAAAATATGATTAAAAAATAAGTATTGACATTTGGGTCCGAATGTGATAGATAATTATCAACCAATACAAAGGGAGTAGCCAAACGCCGAAAGGCGGGCTTGAAATCGTCAGCTGATGCGAGAGCATCCGTATCGAGTGAGATGGCAAGACTTTTATTGTGACACAGTCATGATAGAAGTCTTTTTTTATTCCTGGAAAGAAGAAGCAAAGGAGGAGAGCATATGTTGAGATCAATGTTTTTACTGTGGATTTTCATGGTATTATTTGGGTATGGGAGAGAGGCGAACAGGATGCTGCGAATCGTTCTGGGTATTGCGGTATTCGGCTGGGCGGCGCGGATTATCCTATCTTTTGGCTTTAGCATGCTCCCGATCATTTTATTCGTACTGCTGCTTAGCAATGTAGTTGTACCGTTTGTTCGCGGGTTTGTCAGCAGATTTCGTTGAGGAGGAAGATTATGAAACAGACTGATCATTTCCGACGCCTGGGGTACAGAGGTGGGTATGTTAAAGCCGAAGCTGGAGATTGATTTCAAAGGCTGGAAGGTAGAAGGCGATATCTGGCACTGGCATTTTCAGGTGAAAGATCAGGCGGACCGTCTGGTGGCGAGGGTGGATTAGGGGGTGCAATATGAGAAAACTAGGATTGATTGGCGGCACAGGGCCAGAATCCACAATAGAATATTACCGTCAGATTGCACTTTTTATTGTCACTTGGATATAATTATGCTATAATTGTGTCAAAAAAAGGAGTGAAGCATTATGCCGCTTATTATGCCTATTAAGGATTTACGCAATACAACCGAGATTTCTAATATCGCACACAAGGAACAGGAGCCTATTTTTATTACCAAAAACGGATATAGCGACTTGGTTGTAATGAGTAGTGAATTATATGATAAATTTGCAAAAATCAACCGCATCGACCAAGCCATATTTGAGTCCGAGCAGGAAATTGCTAACGGAGCAGAAGCAGTTGACGCAGAGATAGTTTTTGCAGAATTGGAGAAAAAACATTTTGGATAAATACAAGGTAAAAGTCAACCCCAGAGCAATCCGCGAATTAGATAACATTTATGAATATATCGCAAACGAGAAATTGGCTCCTGAGAATGCTAAAGGACAAGTTGACCGAATCAAGAAGGCTGTTTTAAGCCTGGATACATTTCCACAATCCCACCAAGAGCGTAACGAGGGCAGATATGCCGGAAAAGGCTACCGTCAGTTACTGATTGATAATTATATCGCCATTTTCCGCATTGATGAACCACGCAAAACAGTTTATGTAGTAACAATACAGTATCAAGGACGAAATCTATAAAACAAGCATCAAATGACACTATAAATTATTTGGTGCTTGTTTTGACTTAAGAATTATAAGTGCATATATAGCTTCCGCAATAACTAGGAGCATTATTCCGTGATGAAAATGTTGTTGAATATCATGATAATATTTCCGTCTATATGATGGATCATGATCTTATAGGAAGACTTCAGGGAAGCCATCAAGTCAGATGCATATCAAAAGAGTTACCGTAGGAGAAGAAAATTATCTGTTCTTTTGCGTATATGATACAAAATGGGCATCTTTGATTACGAATCATGATGGACGGTATAACTGAGTCAAAATTGATGCTGAAGGATATTGTGTATGCGTGAGAAATGGGGCAGTTGGGTGGCTGCCCTTTTTCGATTTTCGGATTTGTGGATTTTGTTATGATTTGATGGTTTTATGACGATAGATATGGTAGAATAAAATGCAAAATATGGATTCGGAGAGAAACCAAAAGAATTTGCAGAGATGTTAATGCAGGTTAGAGAATTATGCGAATTGGGTTAGTTTCGTATAGATGCGAAAACAAGAATGTGTTCTTTAATATGAGCCAAATAGAGAGGGCCAAATTTTACATAATTATAGAAGGATCTCTAAGGGTTGGAAAGAATACTGGCAAAGGGATGAACACTATCAAGAAGGAACTGAGATAAGTGAGTTCCGGCTTTATAATCGAGATATCATGTTGGCTCTTTGCGGGGATTTATGGGATTATCCTGAAAAATTCAAAACAGATCATTTGCTTATCTGGCCAGTTTATGTCAATTTCACTCCTATGGAATGGGAACAGGGAGAATTAAAGGAATATGCAAAGCAGGCGTCTTTGGTTGCAAGTGATGTTCTTATGATTAATCCGATTGATTTTGCGCTAAAAAACTATGGTGGCTCTTTCTATTTTCAGAAAGGTGGAGTTATTGACAGAATACCTTTTGAACAGGAGCAAATATTGATTGTAGACGTAAACTGAAACAAAACAACAAACTGAAACGTGAAATCCCCGAAATCATGGTTAAACGCCTATGATTTTATGGGGCTCAAATCTGGATTTGATGAGGTGACAAATGAAGAACTTCTATAGCGTCAAAGAAGATGGTTTTCAGGCCTACTGGTTTGAGGGAACAAAAAGCAAAGAAAAAGCTATCATCTGGATGCATGGCTCCGGGATGAATGAAAAACATTGTCTTGCGGATTCTGAATACTTGAGAAAAGCAGGCTATTCTGTTCTTGTCCTCGGCTTTTACTTCTGGAAAGGGATGTCCAGGAAAATGCGAGCGATCCCGGTTGAATATGTTGAAAGGGCCGTAGCAGAACTAAAACGAAATAGTTATACCCGTATAGGCATCCACGGGATTTCATCTGGTGCCGCTTATGCGCTCCTGTGTGCAACGCTGATTCCAGATATCAGCCTGGTACTCAGCATCTGCCCTTTCGACTATGTGGTGGAAGAACCCAAGATTATCGGAAAACCTACCGGAAGATCGTGGTTCAGCTATCAGGGAAAGGATTATCCATGCTCTCTGTTTACCAGTCTACGCCAGAAGGGATTTTTTGGCGCCCTCCGCGCATATAAAAAGCAGGACACAGAACATCAAAACGAATTTCTGCGCTCTTTTTATGAAAACGCAACGCTGACGGAGGAGTCCCGCATCAAAGTGGAGAACATGAAGGCGGATGTATTGCTAGTTGCGCCGGAGAGGGATAATGAATGGCCGTCGCCGGTAGCAGTAAGACGAATAAAGCAAAAGCTGTCTGAAACAAGCTATCCCTACCGTGTCAAGGTAGTCATCTATCCTCACGCCAGTCATCTACTTGGTACGAATCCGCCGGAGTCATGGAAGAAGGCATTTCCCGCAGAAAAGAAATGGCCTGTAGAATGTAATGAAGCAAGAAAGGATTGCTTTGAGCAGGAGTTTCAGTTTCTGAAGGAATGGCAATAATCCGACAAATTCCATTTGAACAAAATCGCTGCGCGATGGCCTGCCGAGGCTGTGGCGCAGTTTTACTTTAATGACAATTAAAAAGCAATGGAAATACTTTTCGTAATTCTGTATTGTTAAGTTACCACACAAAACAACTGCATACGGAAAGCCCCACTGCTTATGAATAGAATAGCATTTTTAGGCGTCTTCCGCAATCGGAATTATGATGTCAACGCGCCTCCTGATAGGTAGTTGTCTCTGTTAACACTACTTTCAAGGAGGTTTCATTATGTACGAAGATATTTTTGCCCAGATCCGCAATGAAGCTGAAAAGCGGAACCTGAAGACATCAACGATTAATGCTTACTGCAACTCTGTAGATTACTTCCTTCGCGTTATAAACAAAGACATTTCTTCTCTGACAACAGATGATGTTGATGCGTTCCTTACGGAAAAGCGGCTTGGTGGATTAGCTCCCCGGACCTACAACCACTACATGTCTTCCCGAAACAAAAATCGAAAGAACACTCTTTGTAGGAAACTTTTAGGCTGCAAGAAGTATCTGTCCAAGCTAAAGTATCTGGACGCTTCGGCAATCATCCGCCTTCTCTATAACAAAGATGTCTGTAAGTGTGCATCCTGTGGAGGGAAGATCATTCCACTTAGTGCTGAGAAGGTCTTTATCCGAACCGAGCCACATCTTCTCTGTTGAAATATAATAACTGAATACTTAATTCCAGAAGCCTTGTAGCGCAAAGGCTTATTTCTGATACAGTGATTATTGTTTTAATACATGAAACGGTATCATTCTCAGGGAATCCGTGTTATACTTTAAACGGAAATACGCCGATTGAAAGCCCATATATACTGGCTGTTCGGACGCGCTTTGTTCAACCAGGAAAAATCGAAATTGATGCAAACGAAAGAGCAGTTATCGAAGCGTTCAAAGCTGATTTTTCGTTTGCACCACCTTCGATTCTTTCCTTAACGATTTGAGGAGGTTTTTTGAAAGAATTTTGGAAGCGATGTATGAGGGACTTTCGGATCCGAAGAAAAAGAAATGGGGGCACACTCCGCATCACGGGACTTGTGTATGCTTCGAATATTGCATCGAAGCGTGTGCTTGAACATAATGGGTTTATACGAGAAGGTCTGCAAAGGAATGCGGTCTTTAAGGATGGGAAGATATATGACCTTTGCCTATATGGTAAGGTGAAATAAAGCCAGGAATTAAAGTCTTTGATACAAAGCGAGGCCGTAAGGTAATTTCTAGTTCTGCAGTCTTTGTGAAAGGAGCAATAAAATATTGAAAAAGAAAGTGAAAAAATTTGTGATTGCTGTTTTATTTGCCATTATGGCTGTTATTATACTATCTGTGCTTGCAGTTGTTATCGCGCGATTCATTAACAGCAATCAGAACAAAATAAACACCGAAAACGGCATTCAGGAATCTGATTACATAGATATCAATGGAATAAAGCAATACATCCAAATACGGGGGGAGGACACTGAAAATCCCATTATGATTTTTATTCATGGCGGTCCGGCAAGTCCTACGGGATATGTGTCTGCTTATTATCAAAAAGATCTTGAAGCGGAGCTAACAATCATCAACTATGATCAGCGCGGCTGCGGCAGAACATATTATGCCAACAACCTCGATGGTAATGCTAATATTGAACTGCTTGTGGAGGATTTAAACGGGATTGTTGAATATGCAAAGGAACGCTTTAACAAGGAAAAGGTAATCATAGCAGGACATTCCTGGGGAACGGTAATCGGTAGTATCTACGCCCAAAAGTATCCGGAAAACGTAAGTTGTTATATAGGCGTTAGCCAGATTACAAGCCTTTATGAAAATAAACTGAATGCCGCGCGCATGGCGATAAAGGAAGCGGAAATGAAAGACGCGAAAGCAGCGGACAAGCTTTCAGAACTTGTAGAACGTATGAGCAGTGTAAGCAAATATGAGGATATGTCCATTGATGATCTTAATCAGCTTGTTTCTCTTACTGCAAAATATATTGCCTGCGATGGCGAGATGTCAGGGATAAGACAGATTTGGACGGGTATCACTTCTCCCGACATGAACATAGATGATATAAAATGGTTTCTGTCGATGATTGACACAGAAAAGTTCTTTGCACAGAACAAAGATATTATGGAATATGCATTCTTTGGATTTGATATTCATAATCTTTCGCCAACCTATGATGTGCCTGTATATTATATTTCCGGCGAGGGCGATTATGCAGTCTGCCAAAATGATGTACAGAATTATTATGAAAGCATAGAGGCGCCGGATAAAGCATTTTATCTGCTGGAAAATGTCGGACACACTATGTTCATGGATAATCCGAAATTATACTGTGAGAGTGTAAAAACAATTTTATCTAGAATAAAATAGCATCAGCAATCCATCATTCAAGAGCAAAATCATATTACTATTTACAGAACAGTATTTTCTTCACGCGGCTGCGGAACTTTATGACAATCGGAGGGAAATAGAATATGGGTTGCTGTGGACGATATATTTGTGAATCTGCACTTCACATGTATGCAAAATTCGGATTTAGAGAATATACAATTAAGCAAAAAGGAACGAACATATGGATTCGAATCATATTTTTATTCAAGTGATTGGTTTTGTTGGAACGGTGTTATTTTTTGTGTCTTTTCAATGCAAGAATAACAAAAATCTGTTCAGAGTACAGTTTTTATCTTACCTGTTTTACACCATTCACCTTATACTTCTGGGAGCGTTCACAGGCGGGATCAGTTACATTATTAATACATTTCGATCTCTTTGCCTGGGAAGCAGATGGGAATTTGCCCAAAGAAAAGAGATGTGTGTCTTTATTTGTCTCCTACAGCGGCAAATATTGCAACGACAATTGGCGGATATACACACAATGCACGTAAGATAAGGCTTGCAGGCATGTTGATCAATTCGCCGCTTTGGATCATCTATGACGTGATTGTGGGTTCATGGGCAGGCATTCTTGATGAGGCTGTCAGTGAGGCTTCCATGGTGCTTTCCATTATCCGTTACGGATGGGCGGATCTTGACAAAGTTGAGGATTAGTCAAATATGAAACAGGAAGGGAAATGGGTATATGTGTAATAAGCAACGATTGGAGGTTAAAAGCATGGTATCATTTGAGAGCGACTATATTGCCGGAGCGCACCCGGAAATCATCAAAAAATTGGGAGAGACAAATTTTGAATGTCTGTCAGGTTATGGGACAGATAAATATTGTAACAGTGCAAGAGATAAAATTCGTAAAGCCTGTGGCTTGGAAGAAGCAGAGGTGGAGTTTCTTGTGGGAGGGACACAGACCAATGCAGTTATTATTTCTACGATGCTTGCGGACTATGAGGGCGTAGTTGCGGCAAAAACCGGACATGTGAGCATCCATGAGGCTGGGGCAATAGAATTTACCGGGCATGAAGTTCTGGAACTGCCACAAGAGAACGGGAAGATCAAACCGGATATTTTAGGTCAGTATCTTGCCGACTTCTTTGCAGACGGCAATCATGAACACATGACTTTTCCGGGTATGGTGTATCTGTCATATCCGACAGAATATGGGACATTGTACACAAAGGCCGAATTGAAAACGATTTCAGAAATCTGTCATACATATCATATACCGCTTTTTATTGATGGCGCACGGCTTGGATATGGTCTGATGAGCAGCCGCGCTGAATTGACGCTGCAGGATATTGCCAACCTGTGCGATGTATTTTATATCGGCGGAACAAAGGTCGGTGCACTTTGTGGAGAAGCTGTAGTATTTACAAAGGGCAATAAGCCAAAACATTTTATGACGTCTGTAAAGAAACGAGGAGCTCTTCTTGCAAAGGGAAGGTTGTTGGGCGTACAGTTTGATACGCTGTTTACAGATGATCTGTATTTTCATATCAGTCGTCATGCCATCGAAATGGCGGAGCGAATGAAAGAATTGTTCTTATCAAATGGACTGCGACTTTATTTGGATTCTCCCACGAATCAGCAATTCGTGATATTGGACAACGAACGGATGGAAGCAATGAGAGAACGGATCGCTTTCAGTTTTTGGGAAAAGTATGATGATTCCCATACAGTTGTCAGATTTGCAACGAGTTGGTCAACCAATGAAGATGACCTTGCTGCATTGGAAGAGGCTCTTTTAGCACAGTAATTTTACAAATTTGAAGAGGCGGAATATCTGTGTAGCAAACGCTATACAAGGATATCGGGGATAAATATAGAGAGGCTGGAGGAAGTATGTCAGGCAACTGTGATTCATGTGCGTACATGATCTATGATGAAGATTACGAGGAATACATTTGTGATGCGAATATGGATGAGGACGACTACGTCAGACTGCAGGATAATTCTTTTAAAGGATGTCCTTACTACCGTAACGGCGACGAATATCGCATTGCCAGAAAACAGTGAGGAGGTATACGAAGGATATGAGGACAAAATTCAAAATTGTGATTAATTCTCCCGTTGTTATTGGATTTGTCGCACTGTGTTTTGCTGCGACGCTTGCGGGAATCCTGACGCGAGGGTACAGCAGCAGGCTGCTGTTTCAAACTTATCACTCGTCACTGGCATTGCCATTAACTTATGTGCGGTTTTTTACTCATGTGCTCGGGCATAGCGGGTGGAGCCATTTTATGGGCAATGCTTCTTACATTCTTCTGCTGGGTCCGATGCTGGAAGAGAAGTATGGATCAGCTGTTCTGGTGAAGGTAATTGTGATCACGGCTGTCATTACAGCGCTGGTGAATTACATCTTCTTTCCGGGAATTGCCCTGCTGGGAGCCAGCGGAGTGGTTTTTGCATTTATCATTTTGACATCTTTTACCGGTTTCCGCTCTGGGGAGATCCCGCTGACATTCCTGCTGATAGCAGTGATTTTCATTGGTCAGCAGATCTATGAAGGAGCTTTTATCAAAGATGACATCTCACATCTGTCCCACATCATAGGCGGCGCGGTAGGCGCAGTGATCGGATATTTCTGGAACAGGAAGAAGTAATGTCTTTTGCTATTGAGTGGAAGGTGGCGTGAAATTATGCAAAATGTTATTGGAAAAATAGTTAAAGGGAAAATAGATCGTCCGCTTGGCAGCCGCCACCCTCGACACCCGGATATGATATATCCTATAAATTACGGATATGTTGAAGGTGTAATTGCAGGCGACGGCGCCGAACAGGATGTTTATGTATTCGGCACAGACAGACCTATTGAAACATTTGAAGGCAAAGTGATTGCGATTTATCACCGCTTCAATGATGTGGAAGATAAATGGATAGTTTCATTAGATGGAACTGACTATTCAGATGAGGAAATATTGCGAATGATTCATTTTCAAGAACAGTATTTTGATGGAGAATTAGTTCGATAAATCATGCGTGAATACAGAAAGCAGGAATTCTTGGAAGAATGAAAGAGGAGCATATCATAAATCTTGACAATATTGCCTGTTTCCTATATGGGGATCGGCACTCTGAAAACTGGCTGATTCAGCCTGTCGATGATCATGACCTTGAGGGAATGGATAACGAAGTTTCCGTTATTACAGAGTTGACAGGGAACACGGACTTCTGCCTGATCACGTTCAAAGTGCGTAATTGGAACACGGACTTGTCTCCCTGGAAAGCGCCGGCAGTATTTGGAAATGCAGATTTTGGCGATGGGGCACGAACTACCCTCGATTTCCTTACCCGGGAATTATTGCCAAAACTATCAGAGGGAATGGCTCCGGACACACGGAAAATGTATCTTGGCGGGTACTCATTAGCCGGTTTGTTTTCTCTTTGGACATCCTACCAGACGGATATTTTTACAGGTGTTGCAGGGGTATCGCCGTCGGTCTGGTTTCCTGGATGGCCGGATTATGCCAAGGGACGGAAATGTTTGTCTCCCAAATTATACCTTAGCCTTGGCAACAAGGAATCTAGGACCAGAAATCCGGTCATGGGCAAGGTTGGCGAAGCGATTGCGCAGCAGTACGAACTTGGCTGCCGTGATGGTTCAAAAGCAGTTTTGGAATGGAATGAGGGCAATCATTTCAAGGAACCGGACGTGAGAATGGCGAAGGGATTTGCCTGGCTGCTTCGGTGAAAGAAAACCGTATATACGGCAAAGATGGTTGCGTTGTATGTGTTGCAATATTGTCAGAGAAGATATATCATGAAAACAGTGGTTTGTTATGACCAGAATATAAGGAACTTTAAAGAGAAAGGCGCAGCAATGAATGACGCAGAGATCATTACGTTATATTTTGGGAAGGATCAGCAGGCTATCGTTCAGACTGACCTGAAATACGGAAAGTATTGCCATGTCATTGCATGGAACATACTTTTTAACAACGAGGATTCGGAAGAGTGTGTGAATGATGCTTATCTGGAGACATGGAACGCAATCCCCCCAACAAGGCCGTTTAGTTTAAAAGCATTTTTGGGAAAGATCACGCGAAACAATGCCATTAACCGATATGAGAGAAATACCGCGCAGAAAAGAGGGGGCGGGGAGACTGCGGCCTGCCTTGAGGAACTGGGGGAATGTGTCTCCGGAAGCGATGAACTTGGCAGCCTGGACGACTACAACCATCTCGTTTCCTGCATCAATGATTTTCTTGCCGGTCTTGGGAAAGAGCAGAGGATCATTTTCCTGCGAAGATATTGGTATGAAAGCTCTGTTTTGGATATTTCCAGAGATTATGGCATCGGAGAAAGTAAAGTGAAGGTGACTCTTTTGCGTCTTCGAAAAAGGCTGAAGGATTATCTGGAGAAGGAAGGTGTTGCGGTATGAAAGAAAAAGATCTTTTCAGGGCGATGACCGACATCGATGATAAATTTGTGCTGGAAGCCTCCCCGGACAATGTTCCTTCCAAAATGGTCCCGTTATGGAAAAAAAAGAGTTTTCAGATTATCTCAGGATTGGCGGCAGCCTGCTTTGTCTTTGCGATTGGACTTGGAGTGTACCGCCTAAACCATTCCCCAAAGAATGCTTCGGATGTTCCGCTTACGGAAACAGCGTATGAGGATTATTATGGCTATGCTCCGGAAGATATGGAGGAGCAGGATAATGCTGTTGATATTGCGCAGCAGTCCAAAGACAGCGCTTCTGCTGTGGCGGAGACTGAGACGGAAAAAGAGAGCGAGACGGAAACGGAAGAAGAGATAAAAAGACAAAAATAAAATTTTAAGGAAAGTGTAACTTTTCCTGCGATCCTCCTGCCTTTTTGTTTAAAGACATAAAACAAAAAGAAGGAGGATTTTGTTATGAAAAGAAAAATGATCACAGGGATTCTTTGCGTTGCTGCGGCTGTTATGCTTGGAGGATGCAGTATGATCCGGGATATGCGCAGTCTTTTGAATGTTAAGAGAGAGACGGAAAATGCGGCGACGGAAATATTGGAAGACACGGGAATCGAATTCGGATACGTTGAAGAAGATAGCTGCGAGGCATACCCGGAAATTTTTGAACCGGATTGGAATACGGAGGAGTATAAATTTAATGAAGAAAATGGGTGGTGCTCCGCTGTCACTTCACCTTTTTCTACCTTTTCTGCGGATGTAGATACCGCTTCTTATGCCAATGTGCGAAGAATGCTGCTGGAAGGGAAGGAAGTGCCGGAGGCAGCGGTGCGGATAGAAGAAATGATTAATTATTTTGATTATGATTATCCTTCTGCCACCGGGAATGAGCCGTTTTCCGTCACCACAGAGATTGCTCCCTGCCCATGGAATGAGGATACAAAACTTCTGCTGGTTGGCCTTAAGGCAAGGGAAATTCAGCAGGAGGAGAGGACGCCGTCCAATCTGGTATTTTTGATCGATGTGTCCGGATCTATGGATGAATATAATAAACTTCCGCTGGTGCAGCGGGCGTTCCGCTTATTGATCAATGAACTGGGGGAAGAAGATACAGTTTCCATCGTTACCTACGCAAATGAAGACCATATCGTGCTGGACGGAATATCCGGTTCGGAAAAAACGCTGCTTTGCGATACGGTAGAGGATCTGTATGCAAGTGGAGGTACCAACGGTTCCGACGGACTTATTATGGCGTATAAAATCGCAGAGGATCATTTCATCCAGGGAGGGAACAACCGGGTCATTCTTGCCACAGACGGTGATCTGAATATCGGGATGACGGATGAAGGATCTCTGACCAGACTGATCGAAGAAAAAGCAAAATCGGGAGTCTATCTGTCGGTGCTTGGCTTTGGAGAGGGCAATATTTCTGATACGAATATGGAAGCGCTGGCGGATCATGGAAACGGCAACTACAATTACATTGACAGCATCAGTGAGGCGAGAAAAGTGCTGATCGACGAGGCCGGCGGTACTTTGTTCACCGTTGCAAAAGATGTAAAGCTGCAGGTGGAATTCAATCCGGAGAAAGTGAAGGGATACCGGCTGATCGGATATGAAAACAGAACCATGTCCGCCGAGGATTTTTCAGATGATACAAAGGACGGAGGGGAAATCGGAAGCGGACACACCGTCACTGCTCTGTATGAAATTGCTTCCACCGGTTCTTCATTTGAAATCAGTTCTGTGACATCAAAATATATTACGCCTGACGTGCCGGAAGGCTCCGGTGAATTCTCGGATGAGTGGGCGACGGTCCATATCTGTTACAAAGAGCCGGATGGAGATGAAAGTGTCCTCATGGATCATATTGTGGACGAAACTGCCATTTCGGATCAGATGAGCGGCAATTTGTCCTGGGCAGCAGGAGTGGCCCAGGTCGGGATGGTATTGAAAGATTCTGAATATGCCGGTACCACCGATCTTGAGGAAGTTCGCAGCCGCCTGAAGACGCTGACGGGCAATGACGAATTCAGGGAAGAATTTGTCTACATGATGAACAAAATAAAATAATGATTGTGTAATTTTCAACTTGACGAAAAGTGGAGAGAGATTTATGATGTGGTTGATTGTTTTCAATAAGAAAAAGGAGATAACAAAAAATGGAGAAACGACAAAGAAATCGGTCGATTCTGATCATTGCCGCCATAGAAGTGATCCTCATGGTTGCGGCATTGATGGTAGGTCCTCCGGATAGCGGAAGCAGTTCGATCAAAGAAGTCATGCGGGACGCGGTACTTCATGAGAAGGAAAAGGTGTATCTGTTTGGAAGGCTGGCGGCTAATCCGGGCCTGATCTCCGCTTTTACCGTGACGGGAATTATTTTGGTGTTAGCGCTGATCATTCGGATCTTTATAATTCCGAGATTTCAGACCATTCCCGGAAAATTCCAAATGCTGCTGGAACAGGCGGTGGGGATGTTTGATGGGCTTGCGAAATCAAACAGTCCTCACAGAAACAAATTTTTGGGAGTCTATGTATTTACCGCCGGTACTTACATTTTTATCGGTACCCTGTTTGAACTGCTGGGGGTGCAGGTGGTTACAACCGAGGGGGCATCGATCTCTCTTCCGGCGCCGCTGGCGGATATTAATGGGGCTATTGCATTGGGTGTGATGTCCTACGGCGTGATCCTGGCAGGGGGACTGATCTCAAATGGAGTGAAGGGTGTGCTGAATACCCTGAAGGATTTTTCCCTTCCGATATCCATGAGCTTCCGTCTATTTGGCGCTCTGCTCAGCGGCGCACTGGTGACGGAACTGGTTTACTATTATACAAATCTGAGCTTTGTGCTGCCGGTTATTGTCGGCGTACTGTTTACACTGCTGCACGCTCTGATCCAGGCATACGTGCTGACTATGCTGACGGCATTGTTTTACGGTGAAGTTTCTGAATAATGTATGAATAAGAATAAAATAAAGGAGAAAAGAAACATGAGAAAAGTATCAAAATTAATGAATTCTATCAGGCTATTTGCAGCAGCAGCAGCTTTGGTGCTGATCTGCAGCTTTGGAGTATCCTCAGCTGTATATGCATCTGCGGAGGAGACCACACAGGAGGAGCAGACGATAGATGTGGTTCAGGAGGACAATGGAGGTACTTCTAAGGCGTTTGCGGCAGCTATCTGCGTGGGCCTTGCGGCAGCGGCCGGCGCGATCGGTATGGGTATGGCGATTTCTAAGGCTGCGGATGGTATTGCAAGACAGCCTGAGGCAGACGGAAAAATCCGTACCAGCCTGATGCTTGGTCTGGTATTTATCGAGACCGCCATCATCTATGCGCTGATCATTGCGATCCTGATCATTTTCGTTCTCTGATAAGGCGGTGAGATTATGCCATTAAATATTGATTTTCAGCAGATTTTACTTCATATGTTTAATGTCGTCCTACTGTTCGGGATCCTGTACCTGCTTCTTTACAAACCGGTGAAGGATTTTATGGATAAACGCGTAAAAGAGTATGCGGATATGGACGCGGAGGCGAAGGAAGCCTTGGGGAAGGCAAAACAGGAGCAGGAAACCTATGAGCAGAAACTCCAGAGTGTGTACAAGGAGATTGCCCGGCTTCGGGAAACTGCTGTAAAAGAACGGGAGACGGAAGTTGCGCAAATTCTGGAAAGCGCGAATGCCCAGGCTGCTTCTATCCTTGCCAAAGCCCGCGCAGAAGGCGCGGCTGAGCATGACCGGCTGATCCAAAGTGCCGGAAGCGAACTGCGTGATATGATCACATCCGCGGCGCAAAAACTGACCTACAAGGATGTCTCCGATGCCTATGACAGCTTCTTGAATGCAGGAAATAAAACAGATTCCGGGAAAGGTGATGTAAATGAATAGGGCAATTCTATACAGCAATGCCGAGCCGAGTCCGAAGCAGCGGGAGAAGTTTGTAGAATTCCTGCGGGGAAAATATGGAGAAGATTACGAACTTGTCTGGGAGCAGGAAGAGGTAGAGGGAAATGGGTTCCGCCTTGCAGTAGGAACAGAGGTTTATGACTGGAGTCTCCAGGGCAGGATTGCCCAGCTTCGGGAGACCCTTCAAAAAGTAAAAGCGGAGGGAAAATTGATCCCTCTTTTAAAGGAGACGGTGCATGACTGGGTTCCTCAGGCTCTTGCCGAAGAAATCGGTACGGTGGAATCCGTGGGCGACGGGATTGCCACGGTATCGGGACTGGACAATGCCGTTTACGGTGAGATCCTGATCTTCCAGGGCGGCGTCCGGGGAATGGTGATGGAACTGCAGCAGGAGTTCCTGGGTTGTATTTTGTTTGATGATGATGACAATGTCAGCGCCGGAAGCCGGGTCAGCCGTACCAAAAGGACAGCAGCGGTACCCGTTGGAGAGGGCTTCCTCGGTCGCGTGGTAAATGCTCTGGGTGTACCTGTAGATGGAAAGGAGTCTGTCCGCGAGGACGGATACCGTCCCATTGAACATCCGGCACCGGCGATCATTGACCGCCAGCCGGTGAATGAACCTATGGAGACAGGGATCCTGGCCATTGACTCCATGTTTCCCATTGGCAGAGGCCAGCGTGAGCTGATCATTGGGGATCGCCAGACCGGTAAGACCGCAATCGCTATTGACGCGATCCTGAACCAGAAGGGCAGAGATGTTATTTGTATCTATGTAGCCATCGGCCAGAAAGAGAGCTCTGTGGCTCAGCTGACAGAGAATCTAAGAAAACGCGGAGCTATGGATTATACCATCATTGTGATGGCGGGAGCCTCCGATTCTGACCCTATGCTGTATCTGGCGCCGTATTCCGCTACCGCAATGGGCGAATATTTTATGGAAAAAGGAAAAGATGTTCTCATCGTGTATGATGATCTTTCCAAGCATGCGGTAGCCTATCGCGCGATTTCCCTGCTGCTGGATCGTTCTCCGGGGCGTGAGGCATATCCGGGAGACGTATTTTATCTCCACTCCAGACTGTTGGAGCGGTCCGCGCATTTAAGTGATGAAAAGGGAGGCGGCAGTATGACCGCGCTTCCCATCGTTGAGACACAAAACAGTGATATTTCCGCGTATATTCCGACGAATATCATTTCAATCACCGACGGACAGCTGTTTCTGGAGGATGACCTGTTCTTTGCCGGACAGCGTCCTGCGGTAAATGTAGGTCTTTCGGTGTCCCGAGTGGGCGGAGACGCCCAGACAAAGGCGATGAAAAAGTCAGCCGGAGCGCTCCGTCTGGACCTTGCGCAGTACCGGGAGATGGAAGTGTTTACTCAGTTTGCCAGTGATCTGGATGATACGACAAAGAGGCAGCTTCTCTACGGCCAGGGGTTGATGCGTATGCTGCGTCAGAAGCAGTATCATCCCATGAGCCAGCATCAGCAAGTTGTTGTTTTGTGCGCTGCATTGGGACATTGCATGCAAAATATTCCGGAAACCCAGATTGAAACGTACGTAAACCGGCTGATCGGCCAGATGGAACAGACCCAGTCTGCTCTTTGCAATAAGATCGACCGTGAGGGCATTTTGACGGATGCGGAGCGTACTCAGATCCAGGAAGAGGCAAAACAGGTGGCAGAGCAGTTTATTAAGGAGACAGAGTAGCCTATGGCAAGCACGAAGGAAATTAAAAACCGGATCAGCAGCGTAAAGGATACTCAGAAGATCACCAATGCCATGTATCTGATCGCCTCCACAAAACTTCGGAAGGCGAGAAAAGAGCTGGAGGAGACGAAACCGTATTTTCATGCGGTGGAGACAGAGATCAAGCGATTGTTTCGGATTTCGAATAATGTGGAGAGCGTGTACTTTTATCCGCCCAGTGGGGAGCGCGATCTCCCTGGAGCCTATGGCTATCTGGTCATAACCGCAGATAAAGGTCTGGCTGGCGCCTATAATCAGAGTGTCCTGCGCAAGGCGGAAGAGATGATGGCACAGCACGGGGATAACCGGCTGTTTGTGGTGGGAGAGTATGGGAGACACTATTTTGAGACCCACCAGATTCCCATTGAAAAATCCTTTCTCTATACTGCGCAGAACCCTACGTTTCAGCGGGCCAGAGAGATACGTGATATTTTACTGGAAGAGTTTCTGAAACAGAAACTGCGAAAAATTTTTGTCATTTATACTGATTACGGAAATGGTCTTGAAACAGAGGTCAAAGTCACGAGACTTTTGCCTTTCCATCGAAGTAATTTTATTTCTCCGGCAGTGGAAAAAAAGATAGAAAAAGAATTTGAGTTCCGCCCGTCTATGGCCCAGGCGCTGAACCAGATCGTGCCCAGCTATGTAGCAGGCTTTATCTTCAGCGCGCTGGTGGACAGCTTCTGCTCTGAGCAGAGCGCCAGAATGAACGCTATGGATTCGGCTAACCAGAATGCGGAAAAGCTGCTGGAGGAACTTTCTATGGAATACCAGCATGCAAGGCAGGCTGCGATCACCAGTGAGATTACCGAGATTGCCGCCGGAGCCCGGGCAAAAAAGCGTGCCATGAAAAAAATGAAGGAGGCACAGGGATGATTCAGAATGGTAAAATTGTGCAGATCTCAGGATCTGTCATTGATGTTGTTTTTGAGGAAGGCTCTCTTCCAAAGATCAGGGAAGCTCTGAGTGTTTTGGTGGATGGAGAAAAACGGATGATGGAGGTCTTTTCCCACATAGACCGTAAGCGGGTCCGCTGCATTATGCTGGCGCCCAGCGAGGGCCTGGGAAGAGGCATGGAGGTCATCCCGGAAGGCGGGGGTATTTCTGTTCCTGTCGGCCGCCGGACTCTTGGCAGGATGTTTAACGTGACGGGGACCCCGATCGACGGATTGAAGCCTATCGAAGCAGATACGGAGCGTTGGGAGATTCACAGGAAAGCTCCGGGTTTTGAAGATCAAAGACCGGCGGTGGAGATCCTGGAGACCGGCATCAAGGTCATCGATTTGCTGGAACCGTACTCGAAGGGCGGAAAGATCGGCTTGTTTGGCGGCGCCGGCGTTGGAAAAACCGTTTTGATCCAGGAACTGATCCATAATGTTGCCATGGAGCATGGCGGGTACTCTGTTTTTACCGGTGTGGGCGAACGATCCAGGGAAGGCAATGATCTTTGGAGAGAGATGCAGGAGAGCGGTGTTTCAGATAAAACCGCCATGGTATTCGGGCAGATGAATGAGACGCCGGGAGTTCGTATGCGCGTGGCGCTCTCGGGCCTTACGATGGCGGAATATTTCCGGGACAGAGAAAATAAAGATGTCCTTTTGTTCATTGATAATATTTATCGTTTTGTGCAGGCAGGAAGTGAGGTATCCACGCTGCTTGGACGTATGCCCTCCGCAGTCGGCTATCAGCCGACACTGGCTTCTGAGATGGGCGCTTTGCAGGAGCGGATCACTTCCACTAGAAATGGTTCTGTTACCTCTGTGCAGGCAATCTATGTGCCTGCAGATGATCTGACAGACCCGGCCCCCGCAACCACCTTCTCCCATCTGGATGCCACGACGGTACTGAGCCGTAAAGTGTCGGAACAGGGTATTTATCCGGCGGTGGATCCGCTGGCGTCTTCCTCCCGCATTCTGGAGGCGGATATTGTGGGAGAAGATCATTACCGCATTGCCAGAACCGTACAAGAGACGCTGCAGAAATACGCGGAGCTCCAGGATATTATTGCGATCCTTGGTATGGATGAACTGGGGGAGGAAGACAAAAATACGGTCACCAGAGCGAGAAAGATCCAGAGGTTCCTCTCTCAGCCAATGAATGTGGCAGAGAAATTTACCGGGATCAAGGGCGTATATGTACCGCTTAAGGATACCTTGCGGGGCTTTGATGAGATCATCAGCGGCCACGTGGATGATCTGCCGGAAGAGGCATTTTTCAATGTGGGAACCATTGAAGATGTCTATGCGAAGACAGAAAGCCTGAAGGAGGAAGCAGTATGAGCAAGGCCACAGGATCCGCCTTTTATCTGCAGATTTTGGAGGCGGATCGCCCTTTTTATAATGGAGAATGTGAATCTCTGGTTTTCCCTTCTTTTGATGGGTATGAGGGAATACAGGCCAACCACAGCAACATGTTCTGCGCCGTCTTAACAGGAGAACTCTCCTTTAAGGATGAAAACGGGCAGTGGCGCAAAGCGGCGGTATCGGACGGCATGATCAAGGTGGAGGATAATGAGGTGCTTATCCTGGTGGATTCTGCGGAATGGCCGGAGGAGATCGACATTCTTCGCGCCCAGCGTGAAATAGCCGAGGCCAAAGAAGCGATTCTCCAGAAAAAAAGTATTCAGGATTTTAAAACCGCCCAGGCAAGAATGGCAAGGGCAATGAACCGGTTGAAGATTAAAGATGTGATATAGCAGGCGGCGATATACCAAGGGAGATGCAGCAGGCCGAAATTTCATGCTTGACAATCAATTAACAATGTGGTATAGTCCTTTCAAGTTCAGGGAGTAGCTAAACACCGGAAGGTGTATTTGAAATCGTCAGCCGGTACGATGAGTACCCGTATCAAATGAGATAGCAAGACTGAGCAGTGAATAAAACATCACTGCCCGGTCTTTTTTGTTGTATAAGAGAATTTTATTTCTGGCAATTCTGTCGCCATTATTTGCGATCAGATGGTGGCTGCTGAAAGGAATTTTGCGTATCGTGATCTTGGTAGCGATCATCCGCTGGGTGATTTCTTTTTTTGAGAGGAACAGATATTAGCTATACTAAACCGAAAAAATGGAGTGTGCTATGAGCCTTTTAAGTGCAATGTTAAAAACCTATCGCGGCGGTAACGCTGATAGGGAGATAATGGTGCGGCTGCAGCAGCGTCGACTTGTAAAACTGGTGCGTTATGCAAAAGCAAACAGCCGGTTTTACAAGAAGCTGTATGCAGACATAAGCGATGATTTTCGTTTGGAAGATCTGCCGACTACGAATAAGCTGGAAATGATGGCGAATTTCGACGATTTCCTTACTGACAGCCATATCACAATGAGCAGAATAAATGCTTTTACAAGCGATCTTGAAAACATCGGGCGAATGATTGACGGAAAGTATCTTATTTTTAAGACCTCCGGTTCTACGGGCAATCCTGCTGTTGTTTTGTACGATAAACAGAGTATAGATGTTTCCTCGGCTGTAGCCGCATTCCGCACATTCGCAAGGCGTGAGGACTATACTGCGTTTATGAGGCACGGCAAGAAAACAGCGGGGGTTTTTGCAGATTACGGTTTTTATCTCGCCTGCGGAATGTCACGGTATCTGCAGCTAAAAATGCCGCATAAGCATACAAAGATCACCGTTGACGTCAACGCGCCAGAGGAACAGATAATCGGGCAGCTCAACGAGTTTATGCCCTCTATGCTCAGCGGCTACCCGTCAATTCTTTCCCTGCTTGCGGATTATGATGAATTAAAGATCCGGCCCGATGTCATAATCACGGGCGGTGAGCTTCTTACTGACGGGATACGAAAAAAACTCATGGAAAGATTTGGCTGTTACGTGCAGACACATTATTCCTGCACAGAAGGAGGCGAGATCGCTTGCGAATGTTCCAACGGGCATCTGCATATTAACGAGGACTGGGTAATCGTTGAACCTGTCGATAAGGACAACAGATCAGTGCCCTGCGGTGTGCGCTCAGACAAGGTCCTTATCACAAATTTGTCTAATTATATCCAGCCTTTTATTCGATATGAGCTGACGGATCGAGTTATCGTACACAATGAAAAATGCGGGTGCGGCAGGAGTACCTGCTGGCTTGAGATTGAAGGCAGAACAGACGACATTCTGAAATTTGACAATGACGTGCAGGTAGCGCCTATGTCGCTGTATAAGATATTGGAGGAAGTAAAGTCTATTCGCAGATTTCAGCTTGTGCAAAGAACAGCAAAACAATTGGAACTGAGAATTATCGCCGAGGACAGAAATGAAGCGTTTGAGGAGGCAAAACGGGATCTGATGTTGTTCTTTGGGAACAAAGGGATATCTGACGTGGAGATCACTTTGTCTGATGCCCCCCCGCAGGCGCATAAAACGAGCGGAAAATTTAAGCATATCTATGCAGATTATTCGTAAATAACCTGCCATTTCCCAAATCAAAAATTTATGGAGGCAATCTCTTGACAAGGGTTCATTAAAAAGATATAATCTTAACACTGCTAAGATTAAGGAGACTGAAATGAGTAAAAGAGCATATCACCATGGAAATCTGAAACAGGAACTGATTGAAAGAGGACTTGAATTTATCGATCAGAACGGAGTAGAATCTCTATCCATGCGTAAGTTGGCAATTCTTTCCGGAGTAAGCAGTGCAGCACCGTATGCGCATTTTGAGAATAAAGAAGCCTTTCTGTCGGAAGTGCAGAATTATATTACAGAACAGTTTACGGATACACTCCAGGAAACATATGAATCATGCCACGATAGACAAAGAGTGCTTTTAGAACTTGGGAAAAGCTATGTGTTGTTCTTCAGTCAAAATCCTTTATATTATAGTTTTATTTTTTCTCATGGAGATATAGATATAAATAATTATCCGCCTTTTCAAATGTTTAAAAACATTGCAGGTAATGTAATGAACGAAATATACGACGGAAAGATTGGCGAGCATGACATTTATAATAAGACCCTGGCAATGTGGGCTATGGTACATGGCCTGGCGCAATTATATACATTGCCGGCATTTCGGATGATGGATAGTCAGAAGGTGGAGCAGAAGAATCTGCAAAATGCCTCTTCAGCAGAGATACAAAGAATAGACGAGAGGATAGAGAATATTCTATCTTCAGTGGAGATCTGATAGTAGGAGATGAGGTAATGTTAGGGATTTATTTGAGCGGAACGGGAAATACGGAGCATTGTATTACAAAGCTTCTTGGGTTGATTGATCCTGAGGCTGAAATAATTCGGATGACTAAGGCGGATGAAGAAAAGATCATTGGAAAGATCAGGGGAAATGACACAATAGTTCTTGCATACCCTACTCAGTTTTCTAATGTGCCCTATATGGTTCGTGATTTTATTAAAAGAAATAAAAATGAATGGTCGGGAAAGAAAGTGTTATGTATGACGACAATGGGAGCATTTTCTGGTGATGGTGCCGGCTGCAGCGCAAGACTTCTGAAAGGATACGGAGCGGAAATAATAGGTGGACTTCAGATCCGAATGCCGGATGCGGTATGCGATAACAAAATGCTGAAAAAGCCTCTGGAAGAGAACAAAAAGATCGTAAGAGAAGCGGATAAAAAGATAGAAACTGTGGCAAGGGATATCATAGAAAATGGGAAATATCCAAAAGAAGGAATCAGTTTTATTTCCCATATAGCAGGACTTTTTGGACAGAGACTGTGGTTTTATAACAAGACAACAGACTATTCGAAAAAACTTAAAATAAGTGATGATTGTATAGGATGCGGACTTTGCAGTAAAAACTGTCCGATGGAAAATTTGCGTATTAAGGATGGAAGGGCTATTGCAGGAGACAGCTGTGCGATGTGCTATTCCTGCATAAGCACATGCCCGAAACAGGCAATAACACTTCTCGGAAGCAAAGTTTATGAGCAATGCAGATACGAGAAGTATGAGGGATAGTATGAATATTATGAAAAACGATGGAATGATGAGAGAGGTTGATCGGAGACATATGCTTCAGCTGTTTGATCTATTCAGCGATTCCGAATACGATACCTTTGAGTTAATTCGCGGGTACAGTGAATTGGATAGCCGCATGAAAGCCGATCAGGGGTCCGAGTATCATATCCTGAATTATGATCCTGATGGCAACTTGATTGAGGTAGGAACACCCATTTGACAAGAAAGGAATACGTAGGGTGGATATTATCCTGTTTTCCAATATCCTATGAATTAGTATATTTATTTCGTACTATTGTGGAACGAATAAATCACCTCGCCCTGCACATACTAACCTTGAGGTGATGAAAATGGCAAAACAAGGAATGAAGAGGCCCGATTATACAGATACTCACCCGAACAACGATGTATCTCCGGTGCCGGAAATTCAGGGGAAGGCAAAAAACACAAAAAAGAAAGCAAACCCGATCATTACAGGGACCCAAGGGGCTTCCCAGAAGGTCTATCATACAAAACCATTTCAAAAAATAGATTCGCAAGACATATAAAACGTAATAAGGTTGTTGCAAAATACTGACATAGCGTAACCCTGGTCCATTTTTGCAGCAACCTTGTTCTATTTTGGAGGGACAGAATGGAATCATTATGGAAATCAAATACGAAGCTGCCAAAATTTCCGGAACTTAGCGAAGACGTTGACACGGATGTTCTAATTATCGGCGGTGGAATTGCCGGGATACTCACGGCATATTTTCTGCATCAAAACAGAGTAAAGTACATTCTTGTTGAGAAGGACAGAATCTGTTCCGGAACGACAGGAAATACCACCGCAAAGATAACCTTTCAGCATGGACTGGTCTATCAGAAGATCGTGAAAAGCGCAGGAGTGGAAGCTGCCCAAATCTATTTGCAGGCCAATAAAGCTGCGTTTGAAAAGTATGCAGAACTTTGCCAAAATATGGATTGTGATTACGAGAGAAAAGATAATTATGTTTATTCAGTGCATGACCGCCAAAAGTTGGAAGAGGAAATGGCTGCGCTGGACCGGATCGGATATCGTGCAGTATTTTGTGAAAACGTTACGATACCAATAGCGGTGGTAGGAGCGGTAAAGTTTCCGGGGCAGGCGCAGTTCGCTCCGCTCAAATTCATTTCCAAACTGGCGGACAATCTCCATATCTATGAGAACACGTTTGTAAGAGAAATGATCGGAACAACCGCGGTGACTGACCGGTGCAGGATCAAGGCGAAGAAGGTGATCAGCGCCACTCATTTTCCGTTCATAAACAAACACGGCAGCTATTTTCTGAAGCTTTATCAGCATCGATCCTATGTGATCGCGCTGGAACATGCGCAGAATGTAAATGGGATGTATGTGGATGAAAATCATACAGGCATGTCATTTCGAAATTACAAAGATATGCTTTTTGTCGGCGGAGGCGGTCACAGGACAGGAAAGTCAGGTGGTAACTGGGAAGAACTTCGCAATTTTGCGGCACATAACATTCCCAATGCCAAGGAAAGGTTTTATTGGGCAGCACAGGATTGTATGAGCCTGGATGAGATACCGTATATCGGTAGATATTCTAAAAACACACCCAATTTGTACGTTGCAGCCGGCTTCAACAAGTGGGGAATGACCGGCTCTATGGTTGGGGCCATGTTGCTGTGTGATATGGTTCTAGAAAAGAAAAATGACTTTGCTGATGTATTTAATCCGTCGAGAAGTATGTTAAAGCCGCAGCTTTTATCAAATGCTTTTGAGACAACAAAAAGTCTGCTTACCCCTACAATACCCAGATGCCCGCACCTTGGCTGCGCACTGAAATGGAATCCTGCCGAACATTCATGGGACTGTTCCTGTCACGGTTCGCGTTTCGCGGAGGACGGCAGAGTGCTGGATAATCCGGCGAATGGAAATTTGAGGAGAGGGTAATGTGCGGCGGATACCTCTTATGGAGGGCTGTGGGAGGTGTCTTTCACGCTGAAGGAATTTTGAAAAAGTACAAAAAATGAAAAAAGTGTTGACCCCTACGTTGCGTCATAGTTTATATTGACATTACCAAGCGAACGGAGGATACGACAATGATGACAGTACATGAGGTGAGCAAGGTTGCCGGGGTGAGTATGCATCCGACGGGATACACCGATGCGGGATACAGGCTGTATGACGATACAGATCTGGAACGCCTTCAGCACATCTTACTATTTCGTGAGTTGGAGTTTCCTTTGAAGGATATCAAGGAAATCCTGAACAATTCTGACTTTGACAGGAGCAAGGCGTTAGAACAGCAGATAGAATTGCTGACGCTAAAAAAGGAACACATTGATAATCTGATAAACTTTGCGCTTGGAATAAAAATGTTAGGAGTGAATCATATGGATTTTACAGCTTTTGATAGAAGCAAATTGGATGAATATTCCAAACAGGCAAAGGAACAATGGGGAAACACGCCGGAGTATAAGGAGTTTGCAGAGCGAACCAAGAACCGGTCAAATCAGGAGGATAAGCTTTTGGCTGACAGATTCATGCTGCTCTTCAAAGAGGCCGGAGAGATTCGACATTCTGATCCAGCTTCTGCAGAGGCACAGGATCTTGTGAAGAGAATACAGAGCTTTATTACGGAGAATATGTACACCTGCTCCAATAAGATTTTAAGAGGACTTGGGAAGATGTATTCCGGTGGCGGTGACTTCACAAAGAATATTGATGAATATGGCGGTGAAGGAACCGGTGAATTCGTTGACAAGGCGATACAGATTTACTGTGACAATTTATAGTGCTACGCACTTCCTCGCTGGAAATATGGTCACGGAGGTTTCCAGGGCGAGAAACCCCAAAATATTCTGTGATGTCAACTTTCGGTAGAGCACAGAACTTGCAGCGTTTCGGGGACACTCAACTATCTGTTCCTGTTAATCCGGTCAGTTTGAGTTTATATTGCTCCCAGAAAGGAGGTGCTCCTCATGGATCAAGAAAAAATCGGAAGATTCATAGCGACTTGTAGAAAAGAACAGAGGCTTACTCAGGCTGTCCTTGCAGAAAAGCTCGGAATTACAGATCGGGCGGTCTCGAAGTGGGAAACAGGCAGGAGGAACGGACAAACAAGAAGCTGCTTTCGTTGGAAACCGTGATTGGGTACATATCCTCGATATCGTTTTTGTTGATGATTTTTGCAGTATCTTTCGCTGTGGCAAACACATGGTGGAGAGTAGCTCTAATTGTTGCTGGATCCATCATCTTTATAGTAGGCATTGCGTACTGCCTGAAGCTGGAGCATGATGCAGCGTATTATGAGTGTCCAGAATGCGGCGCCATCTATATACCATCAATGAAGTCGGTGATCTTCGCACCGCACATCTGGAGAAACAGAAAGATGACCTGCCCTCATTGTGGCAATCGTGCATACCACAAGAAGGTACTTACAAAGTAAAAACGGCTCCCGGCCACCGGAATTATCCGATGACCGGGAGCTTGCTTTCTCGTATAGGAAACTTCGTCTCCTATACGAGAAAGCCCTTCGGGCAAAGATGCGCAGCTTCGCGCGCAAAGCAAAAGTTGTGCTGCCAAAATTATTGATCGCAGAGTGTGCGAAGCACACTTTTTCTTGCTGAACATTTAATATCTCTTAACTGACAAATTCCAGTT
>CACYXH010000045.1 GCA_902778245.1 uncultured Lachnospiraceae bacterium
CAAGGCATTGTATCCTATCGATCGTATCAATGCTGCCACCGGCTATGCTTTTGACGACAGGCAGCATATCCTCTATGTAAATGCAAGCTATTCAGGAGAGGATCCTTTGGGTATCCTGATGCATGATTTTCTCTGCTCTGATCCTGATGATATGAAAACACCGCTTTTGGCTGAAAAAGCCAGATATCTCAAAACTGATCCGAAAGGAGTTGAGCTTATGTGCAAAGCAATGGAAGATTTGCGAGAAGAATCTATTAACAGAGGAAAAGAAGCCGCTATCTTAATGAGCATAAAGAATTTGATGACCACCTTAAAGCTAACGAAGCAGCAAGCTATGGATGCTTTGCTGATTCCTTTGGCGGATCAAGCCAAATATCTCGCCAAACTTTAAGTCTAACCAATTATCGTTATATACAGTCAAAAAAAGAATACCCAAGAGCGTTTATTTCTAACACCCTTGAGTATTCTTTTTATTCATGAAACGGCTGCCACTGTGACTTAATGATTTTTACTCTCCATACTGCGCCAGTAAATCATTAATAGCAACGTTCATTGCATCCTGAAATTCCTGATCATTTATCTTTCCATCTCCATCGTGATCGTTTGCAGAATAATAAGGATCATTCTTATCATATCCATATCCAGACGAGGAGTTGCTGCTTCCATATGAAGAATTGCTGCTGCTTCCGTAAGATGAATTACTGCTGCTATTTGATCCCGCCGCTTTTGCTATACAACTTAAGCAATACATAGCATCTTCATCAATATATTTTCCACACTCCAGACATTTTTTTGAATGTGTAGTACAGTAACAGGTATCTCCAGATGAAGCTATATAATTATTACATCCAGCATGAGCACATTTGGTTGTTGGAGTCCCATATGCATTAGTAAAGGTAGAAGACGACGACCCCTTTGACGAACTGCTTGACGAGCTACTTGATGATGAACTCCCCGATTTACTGGATCCGCTTGATGATGAAGCTGCTTTTTCTGTTTCTGGTTTTGCTTGACTAGATGCTTCGGTTGTTTTCTTGCTTTCCGTAGAGGTAGTACTTCCAGAGTTTGTATTTGAGCAACCGGTGAGGACAAATGCTATGGAAATAGCCATAGCCATTACTGCAAGTATAGATTTTTTCATAGTTAGCTTATGACTGATAAATAAAAGATGTACATATTAAACAACTCTTGATGCTTAGGAAGTGAAAGCTTTCTTATATTCGGCTTCTCAATTCTTCAGCAAATCTTTCCGCCAATGAATTTTTGAACACTCTAAAAATCACTGCATGATCATTTTTCATGGCCTTAAATATGCCAGATGGTGAGGTGCATTCTTGATCAACTATACATATAAAACCATTTGTAATCCCACCAGGAACCACCGCAACATCTTGAATATTGGAATATGGTATTTCTATTTCAGGACACTTGTGAAACGTATTATCAATACCCTTTTCTCGAAGAACCACTACTGCATCATTTTTCAAAACCAATGTACCATTTATTCCTCGAAATTTTTCCATTTCAAACCACCCTTTATCTCGTTAATTCAAAGGATTTGCATTTATTTACAACTCCTATATAGAGAGCACCAATAATTAACAACATAATCAGTGTTGGTATAATTACCATCGTAAGATTACTTTCTGTATTGTATGTAAAAGTAAGAAGAAACGTTGGAAACCACTTGCCGAACGAAAACATTGTCAAGATGTCTGGTGCAGTCGAAACAATGATTATAACTGACAATGCAGCAACAATACTGTGTTTATAAAGCACAGATGTCATAATTGTTATAGAAACGATACCGGCAATAGATATTCCAAGGGCCAGACTATTAATAAGTGCAAGTGTTTTGCCGTTTTAAAGTTGACCGTATGCCCAGATATTCCCGCTTCTGCAGGATCTGCACAATCGTGGATGAACTCCAGCAGTACGGATTTTTAATCTGCTTATTCCGATTGACTCCCTGATTATATCTGCCCATGTGTACAGATGGGATCTCAACTATGTCTTCCTCCAGAATCCTTGCAATCTGATATGGTCCATATCCTTCGATCGTCAATCGGAAGATCCGGCGTACAACTTCTGCAGCTTCATCATCGATAATCCAGTGGTTGCCATCCTTCTCGTCCTTCAGGTATCCATAAGGACAGCTGCTCGCCACATGTTTTCCGGACATGCCCTTTGCCTTGAAAACAGATTTGATCTTCTTGCTGGTATCCCGGGCATACCACTCGTTCATGATATTCCGGAAGGGTGTGAAATCATCGTCTCCGACAAAAGTATCCACGTTGTCGTTAACAGCAACCAGGCGAACGCCCCCAGGCGGCTCATGTCTTTGATCAGAATAGCTCCGATATTTCCCTTCTTCACCTCCTCCATCATCGCCATAAATCCCGGACGGTCAAACCTCGTTCCGGAAATACCGTCATCCGTAAAATGAACAGGGCCGGGGGAGTCATGAGATACCGCGTATTCCATCAGCATCTTCTTCTGAGATTTGATTTGTCAAGGGGAGAATCTGCATCGCAGTATTAACTATGATAAATATTCAAGGCGACAGGAAGCAAACTGCCGCCTTCAGTTTTCTCCCATAATCGCAATCCGTAGTTGACCGCATTTTCTGCAAGTGTATCCGCTAAACATTATACACTGTCGGCACTGCTCCATTCGTAGGGTTCAAGTTTCTCCTCACCGCAGGTTTCACATATATACAGAGCGTCTTTTCCTCCTCTGCCATGGGACACATATTCCACGAAATCCCATTTATGCCCGAGACTTTCGCATGCGCATCGCCTTATCCGCGAATCGTCAGCCTCATCCCTTATCCGTTCCAGTTCTTCCTTATCTGTTATGTTCATGGTTGCGGCGACGCGTATATTGCTGTGATCTATACTCCATACAATTTCAGACAACAGTTCCTGATTTTTCACCCGTTTGACCGCCGCAGTGCGTAGTTTTATAGGCAAAGCCTCATCTGCAGCCATTTTATCCAGAATGTCTATATCTTGGATTCTTTTGACTGCATCAATTTTCAGATCGAGAGGTACTTCCGGGACCTCTAATATTTTCTTCAGGTGTGCAGCCTTTTCATTATGATTGATGGCACTGCTTCTGACGTATGGATTCTTCGCTTCAAGAACGATTTTCAGAAAATCGTTCTCATCGGTCAGGCATGAAAACAGCTTTCCTCTATACCAGTCCAATTCCCTGATATCATCAACATCCAGCAGGAGAAGTGTTCTCAGACTTTCATTTGCGTCAAATGGAAGCTCTTTGCCCGCAACATCGCTTATCCGACGAACCGCAGCGGTTCTCACAGATGATAGAGGCGCAGAAAGGACAATCCTGTTCAGCTTTGTAATATCATTAATCTTCTGCAAAGAAAGAATGGCCTTGTTTTTCTTGCTTTCGTCTTTCGTTTTCCAAATCGGTTCAAACAATCCCATATTACCACTGCCCTCAGTCAACTACCTTAATCTATCGCATATAAAGCTTAAATCCGCACTTCTTACAGATACGGTATCTGTCTTTCCTGTATTCATGTGCCATGAGGTCATCATCGCCTTTGACTCCCAAGTCAACAGTTTCGATTAATTCATCTCCAAATTCATGCGGCGTTCCGTCTGGACAGTACTCCTTTTCGCGACTATCTTTCACCTGGTTTTCCCTTTTGAGAAGTTCGCCATTTGCTACATAAGAAAACTCGTCTATATCGCAAAGCTTCTTTAATAGTGTATCAGCAGAGATTTCTGCAAGCGCCCATTGGTACTGACCCTTAATTCTTTTGTTTTTCACCAGTTCGATCACCTGATCTTCCGTAAGACAGGTCATAATCGCCTTAGCCGTTCCTTTGCTATATGTCTTGGAGCCTTTTTTCTCAAGATATCTACAGAACAAATCCGGAATTTTATCTCTGTTGTCGGGATTTTGAACTGCAGCAAGGATTTCATTTTTTGAACAATCCAATAAATCCTTACTTTCCGTAGTTTCTGTGCTTATTATGCGCTGCTTATAGGGTACGGCTTCCGTATGCCCACAGAATACGCACCGCTTCTCATGCTTATCCGGCAGTATCTCAAATTGGTGCCTGACCTTTGTCTTCCCGCATCTTGCGCAGCGAACTGTACAGGCAATTTCCGTCTTTTCCCACTGATGCCCGTTTTCCGAGCAGATTATACTAGCAGGCTTCTCGGGCACTTCTTTTTCACTGATCTTTTTGTGAATCCAAAGCGAAGGGAAAATAATGATCGACGAAAATACCGCCCAAACGACAAGTATTCCAAGCCCTATGTTCAAATCCAACTTTATTGTGACAAAAGCAATTGCAAGCATTCCGCCATTCAAGCTAAAGACAGGCAATAAAACTGATATTGCTTTTAATTTCGTTTTCGTTTCAATCAATACGCATAGCACTGCCAACGCAAAACAACATAGATACAGCAGAATATAATGTGCGTTCGTCAGTCCAGCTAAGAATTGAGTGACAGTATTCATAAAAAACCTTCTTTCTTTGCCATCCGCATATATCTCAGAGGTGTGCCGGCAAGATATAAAGCACCGGGAGCGGAAAGCATATCTTTACCTCTTACCACTTGGCTCTATGCCAGGGAATATGAATACCCAACTTGAAGTACTCGGTTTTCCACTTGTTTGCATGCTGAAAATCCTTTTCTCCATCAAGCATATTACATCTCGATAACGGCTTTATACGAACGTCAATGCTGTTTGGTTTCATGCAGACGGGGCATAACCTGAACTTGTCGCCTTCTATCGGATTTCTGGAGACAGCAATCTCCCACGCAGGCTCATTCGGGAATCCCGCTGTTGTCGCCGGATGCTCTATGCACCCGCAGGTGTAGTCACCCTTCTCCACCCACGAATCACGAAGCTCACTCTCGAAGTATCCGGCGTATCTGACTGTCTGCCCGCACTTCTTGCAGCGGAAAATCAGGAACTCGTCCTTGTCAAGGCCATCAAACTGCAGCTCAAGCTTTCTGAGTCGTGCGCTTTCTGCGACGGCATCTTTGGAGTTGCGCCACAGTTTGCATGCTTCTACAAGCTTGTCAATTATCTCGGTGTCGGTTATTTCTGAAATAATGGCGGGAACGACCTTTCTGGCATGAGTGTCATCTGTGAAATCAAAGTTCTCCAAGAGCTCCTTCATCGTCCAGTGTCTTACTATCTGGTTGATATCGATGCCGGATGTCTCGACAGTCTCATACAGCATATTCAGAAAAACCAATTGCGTCCCGGCCTTATCTTTTGCTTCTTGACTAACAGCTTTTTCGACAATTACATTGAGAAGGTTTCTGTTCGATATCTTTTCCACCACCCGCCCTGCGTGAACTACGTTTCCGCAGGCGATCTCCTTCAGCGTATTTTGATCTGTGATGTTATCTATCGCCGCCCAACTGACATATTTGTCGCCGGAGAAGGCCATTTCCCTTAACTGCGCTGGATCCTTCATCTGGTAAACGGCTGCCATCCTGACGTCGGGAAGCGGCGCTTCCAAAGCGATCCGCTTCAACTCTTTCTCATTCGTGACCTTGCGCACCGCCTCTACTGCCTTGATCTGTTTGCTTCGGTCATTTGTTTTCCATTTTGGTGTGAATAATCCCATATCTTCGACCTCCGTAATGCCTCTTTTAGGGGCGTTGCTTCTTTATCCATAGAGCAGGACGCACACCGATGCCATGCATGTTGTTCTTGAACCCGTGACGGTCGTACATTCCCTTTCTGTTTACTGCCATCGTGTACCGATTATTATCCTCGCTGATAGTTCTAAGCCACCAATTACAGGTATCGCCGTCGTTATATTTGTAGGTTTCCAGCAAGTGCGACACTGCACAAGCTGTTGGCAGGCATTTTCTCAGATGATTTGAGGGGAGATACTGAAGCGTCTCATCCAATGACAGCAGAAACACACGGTCATTCGTTTCTGCATGGGGGATAATTCTTTTCTTCTCATCTTCCGAGAAATGATCGTTCAGGAAATCGCCGTCAAACTGTATTTCACCGTTGAGCCAGCCGCGAAGCGTGCTGTTCGCCCATGTAACATCAAAGGTATCCCAGTCGTTGAACTTCATGTACTCAAGAGCGTATTTGCTTAAGAGAAGCATTTTGTCTTCCTCTTCCGCGAGCACAAGCCACTTTACGGGCTGTTGTTCAAGCGGGTTAAACTGCGGCTTTCTATCTACAATACTTATACGCTTCCCGTTTACATACGCTTCCGGGTCTTGTGGGTATCTTCCGAACTCAACTTCTGTCATAGGTCATACACTCCTTGCTTGCTTGACCGCTCTGCAATTGCAATGTCGCCATCTGTTATTTCAAGATATTCCTGCGGGTCACCACAGAAATCTCCCCGGCACTCCTTGTGCAGAGCACCACACAGGCGGCAGCGATACATGGTGACGACGAAATGCTCTACGCCCCCGCCATAAGAGTTGTAATCCATTTTTCCGTAGTCTGTTTCTTGCAGGATTCCCCAGGTATGTTCGTGATCCATATAACCCTTTTTTATCAGCAGCTTTTCAAACTCCTCAATGCAGTGATTACAAAGCCTTTTGCTTTTTCCTTCGGCAAGGATGCTGTTTTCCTGCGGTATTCCTGAGAGTTTTATAACGAAACGGCCCTTTTTTCCAAGCGCTTGGGTCGCCTTCTCGATAAACCCTGCAACATCGGGATCAGATCCTACCGCAGCCGCATTATTGATTGGGATCTTTTTGATGACGCAGGCATTCTTCAGCCACATTCGCAAACCTTCCCCTTTCCTCGATCACCCTCCGGCAAAACTCTCGGACGTCCTCTGCTGTCGTTCCGGGCATAATGCCGCAATCAAATGTGCGATAACTGTAAGCGTCGCACTCGCTCGGAGGAAAACTGCATCCGGTGAGCCGGCAGAACGCGAACGCAGCCATATCGTAATTTGAACTATGGAGTGCGGCTTCTTTCAGCACGTCTGCATCGTCTTCCAGAACGACCTGCTCTTGCAAAACAGCATATTCTTCATAGTAAGGATCGTTCGGGTCGTCGATGTTCTTAAGTGACTCCGGCAATTCATCCATTCCGTACTTTTCCGCCGCGTACTTTATCACGGACTGGCGGCACGGCTCCGGAGCGTGGGCAATCAGGTATCCGATCAGCACTTTGTCCTTCGCTGCATCAAGGCGCATGATATCCTTACGGGAGATCACTCCGCTTTTTATTCTGTTCCAGTTATCATCTCTGAAAATCTTTACACCCATATCAAATCTCAGTAACAGTACGGCGCTTCCGTGGCGTCGTACCATTCGCATTCACAATAATGTGGTCGAGAGTAAAGCCGGGAAACTCCTTTTGAAAAATCGGCAAATACTCCATTTCCTCGTTGTACCACAGAAGTCTTGCCGACATTTTATAGCCGCCACCCTCCACGGGGGCGCTGTCCACCAGGATATAATCGATCATCGGTCCGTTTTTATAGGAACAAAGGACGGGCGCAAACGAACCGGCGCTCCAATCCGTCTTCTTACAGAGTTTAGCATAATACGCTTTCCATTCTTCTTCCGTGTGAATACCGATGGTCGTCGCCGGCATACGCAAAACGTGTTGTTCTCTCCAGCAGGACATATGATAAAAACTCCTTATTCATCAAGATAGATGATATCCTTACCTGTAAAACGTTCTTCAAAGTCCGCAGAAACCTGACTTCTGCGGACATAAACCGTTAAGTTTGGACAATTATAAAACATATCCGGGGTAACTTCTTTCACCGTTTCCGGTATCCTGACTGTTTTCAGGTTGGGGCAATTGCTGAAAGCTCCAAACCGTCCAGCGATTATTTTTCCAGCATTTTTAAGATTGATAGACTCAACGAATAACCGGCATCTTTCAAATGAGCTGGAAGTAATAATCCTTGCGGCATATGGGAGCGTAATATCTTTATCGGAGCCATAGTAGCCTCTTAATAGCCCATGCTCAATGTCAAATCCGCCAACACGCACTAAATCACCATTGGCTCTTTTCTTTGCATCCTCTGGCGAGTCATCATAGAATTCCTCTCCGTTTTTTATTGCCTCTTCTTGGCTTACAGCCTTATCCGTACCAAGAAAACTATTTACTAATTCATCCAACTGTCTGATGGTCACTCCGTCACCGGACTTCACGGCAGGATCACTGTTTTCTTTGACCGAAACAGGTTCTTCCTTCTCAACGAAATTCGATTCTGCATCCTTTGCTGCAGGCGTATTTGCGGACTGTACATTAACTCGCTTCAGCCCGAACCTCGTGAACGCCTCTATGTATTTATACTCATACTCTTCCTCAGTCATATTGTACTTGAGGATCGCCTGCGTAGAGCCGATTCTGAGCTTCAGGCCGCCTTTCAGTTCGGTCTTCTCCAGATGAATCGCCAGGAATGATTTGTTTTCATCCAGAGCAAAGTTGATTTCATTCAGCACGTTTTTTCTTGGCGCAGAGACAGGAGTAATCATGACCACGAAGACACAGCACCTTTCGAGCGCATCCGCAATCTCATCCGTCCATTCGTTGCCAGGCGAGATCCCCTCATCGTACCAGACGTGGAATCCCGCCTCGTTAAACCTTTTTATCTCTGAAAAAACTATGTCTTGGTCATCATGTGCGTAACTGATAAAGACATACGGTTCCTTCCCACGATAAGCCGGATATGGCAAACGACCTACTCCGGGCACCAGTTTTGTCTCCATGTCTTTATGATCTTCCATTATGATTCTCCTTCCTGTTTCCCGGCATCTGTTCCGATTTCCCGAAATTCGGTAATGTGTTCGTTGAAACGCCAGTAATTGTCTTTTGTGTACCGTTCGGCTTCACTGCCTGGTTTTCCGTATATGATGACGGGACGTCCGAACGGAACCGGATCCCAGTACGGAAGGAACTGAAGCTCACGGCAGCCGATTGCTCAGGGCCCTATTGATGTAACGCTTTCGGGAATCGTAATACTTTGAAGGTTTTCACAGCCGGAAAAAGCCCACGTTTCAATGGTCGTGACGCTGTCCGGTATCTCGATCTCCTCCAGAGTGCAGTCCAAAAACGCATCTGCTTCGATTGTCGTTACACTGTCGGGGATAACGACCTTCCCGACTACCACTTCGAAAAACGTTTGGCAGCCGATGTGTTTCACACAGTCGGGGATATACACGACTTCAACATAATCATCCGCTTCGTATTTTGTCAGCGTTCCGTCTTCGATAATAAATATCTGTTCCGCCATGCGATACCTTCCTTTTGTCGTTTATTGTCCGTCTGCCGTAATTTCCTCATACACCCGATAGCGGGGCAAGTCCTCCGGCTTAACCGACTCATATTCCTCCCGCGTCATGTACCGCAGCGCGATCAAACGCACATGCCCGTCCATCGCCGTCATGGAGGCAAACAGCGCTCCCGTCTGAAATACACGGAATTCTTTGAGAAGCTTGTACCGTCCGGTTGCTTCTTCCTTATAACCCACCAGAGCAATTTCAGGAGAAGCATGCGTAAGAGGAAGCGGCCGCTGCATAATGACCTTTGCCGCACGGATCGCGGCTTTGACCTGCTCGACCGTCGCATCTGTGTTTGAATACTCAAGATCTGTAATTTGCCGCTCCATATATGCGCTCCGTTAATCCAGTTTGTAGATCCGAAGCCCGTCGAACTTCTTAATGAGCTTCAGCATACTGTTGAAGGGCTCGTAGTCTTTTTCCCGTTCTTCGAGTGGCAACGCCGCGTAGTGGGCAAAGATATCCGCTTCCTTCGGGTTTCCGTCCATTGCCAGCTTGTGCATACGGAATTGCTCCCGCAGGGCTTTGCGGGCGGTCTTTTGATCGCCGTACCGCTTCAGCAACTCCTCCGGAAGCGAAACCGTCTCATACAGGTCGCCGCTGGTCCAGCCCATGGAGATATGCTCTCTGATCCATCGCTCATGCTCCATCGGCGCAAACACCTCCATTTGCTCTCTGGTGAAGGAGGTGATCATTTCATAACCCACCGGGCGATCCGTATAGAAGCAGCCCAGCGCATCGAGATACCGAGCGAAGCTCTTCGCCTGATTGATGTTGGAAAGCTGATATTCCAAAGAGAGCGCTTCAAATTCCTTTTCGAGCGCCTCTGTCTCGATGTCTTTCTCTTCACCCTGATGGGAATAGCGCGCATTCAGCGCCACGGCAAAATCATACAAGTGCAGGAAATTACTTGTCGAAAGGTAGGTGTGTTTGCTCTTTCGATCTACTGCACGGGTGCCGGGAACGACCGTGAGGGGAATATCCGCAAGGTCCACGATCTTTTCGATATCAGAAGCAAACCGTTGCTCCTTCTCTGCCATATCGCTGTAAGCTTTCAGGCGGGGCGCTTTGCCCACTTCGCCGTCGTCTTCCCATTTGCGGTACCGGACCTTGAAAGCGTCGATTTTTTCCTGCTCGTCCTTGTCGAAATAATAAATTGCATGGATCGCATTGTTCTTAAAATCAAAATCCGCCGCCATCGGATGCAGCTCGGTACGGGAATTCCTGCCGTAAGCCGTGCGATCCCAGCACTGCAGCTCGTCGCAGAGCATGAGAAGGAATGCAAGCGGATGCTCGTCCATCCGCAACGGTCGTTTATAGTTTTTACCATTAAAGAAGGAAACGGCAAACTTGAAAAGACTGTTGTGCAGCAGGATCGCCGTCAGAGCGTCCACGTGCTTTTCGTTGATCTTTTCGATCCCGATCGAGTTTTCGATCTCACGGTAGAGCCGCGTCGCGCTGAAATACGCATGATCCATGAAATAATTGAAGGTATTCGGCGCGATGGGCTTGTCGTGAATCTTGCCGAGCATATATTCTTCCGTAAAGTCATACGCCGCGCCGAGCTTCCCGGTGACGCCGAAGGCAAAAAGCTCCTCCGTGGTTTCAAAAGGGCGTCCGTAAATCTTTATAAACTGCTCCTTTGCTTGCTCTCCCAGCTTTGTGATCGCGTCCACATCCCGATAGGCGAGAAACAGGCTGCCCACGCCGCGCTTCCTGCCCGCTACCTCGTAGTAAGAGAGCACCTGCTCAAACGGAAGCTCAAATGGATAGCCGATATCATGGAACAGAGACGTCAGCCCCCAGTATTCCAGAAAACAGCATGCCGCCGCATGGTCAACATCTGTTTTTGCCCCGTCCGTATCAAAGCCATAGAAGCGTTTGAAGCCTGCGCGGAAGGCGTCATTGGATTCGTAGATCGCCAGTCCCAGCGCAAAAACGTAGACCGAATGGGAATAGTGATCGCGGTGCTTCATGAGCAGAGAACTGCCGTTGGACTCGAACTCGGAGAGCAGCTCCACCATCTTTTTCGATTTGCCGTAATGCCCGAAGAACATTTCCAGATAGCAGTAATAAACGGTGTAGGCGTCCTCCGCCGCGCCGGAATCGATGAATTTTTCGAGTTCGCGTTCCAGACACAGGCGATTTATGTCCATCTGCATATTGTATGGGATCTGACCCGGTAAAAGGCTCGTTCCGTGAAAAGCGCAGTCTTTCTCGTCTGCACCGAATCCGAGCTCTTCGCATCTTGCGTGGAGAAACCGCAGCGCCATCGCTTTCAACCCGTGATCTACGGAGTCGTAATGCCGCTCAGGCTGGATCGGGCCGACGCCTTTCCCAAACGCTTTCTCGTTCCTGTTTTTCATCTGTTGCAAAGCTGTATATGCCATATCTTCCTTCCTTTCTCTGTATAAGCCCCGTGAGGCGATTAGTGCCCGCCGCTGCGCAGACAGAGATATTTTTCCTCACAGGCGCAGCCTTCGAAGGCGTCCCGCGCCCAATTCGCCACGCGGGATAAGTCGCCCTCGATCACAAGGTTTTTCAGATTCGTACAGCAGCCGAAGGCCCACGACTGAACCTCTTTCACCGAAGCCGGGATCGTCACGGACTCAAGATCCGGATTGTCTGCGAGCATGCCGGGCTTTATGACCTCCAGCCCCGGCTCGAAGCAGACACGGCGGATGCCGCAGCTGTAATAATCATATTCGTCATCCTCCTTTCGGATCATGACGGCGAACTCATCGGGCCAGTAATCCACGCGACTGGGAAACACCTCATTCCTGTATGGTGATTCCGCCTTGCTGGCAGGGATCCAGCAGCCTTCATCCGCATTCCGGACGAGAACAATATCCTCGTCGCAGAGATACGCATATACCTTTCCTTCCTGAAACAGGACAAGAATTCCGTCATCACGCATAAGGGCATCATACACAGGGATCCCTTCGATACGATCCGTTAGGTCGTCTCCGCCGTCCGGCAGAAAGCGTTTCTCCCGCTTGTCTTCACTCCAGATCCATATCCTGCCGTCCTTGAGCCAGACGATGCTTTTGCCGCTTGGAGATGCTGCTGCCGCCATAGGCCAAAATACTGAATCCTGTGTACTCCAGCTTTCTTTGATCACCGTGTTTGTCCGCATCTCTCCGGACTTGTCAACGATCATCATTGTCGAAGCAGGTGAAAAGGCTTCGGACTCCGGCCAGATATACACGCCGAAATGACTGCCGCCCGGCAGATCGCCGTAACGGCGGTAAACCTCGTAGTGCCAATCGTCCGGATTCAGCGAGACGTTATAGCGGAAGTCGCATTCTTCCCAGTTGTCTTTCAGATATGAAAGTTCGATGCCCGCGGTGGGGCGCAGTTTTTTTTTCACTCTCAGTCGTTCATACTTCGCCAGATAGTACTTTATCGCCTCGTACAGATCGCGGAACCGACGGACGCGGTCCGGATCGGGGTCTTCCGAAGCCTCTTCCTGCGCCCTGCGTTCATCAACGAACCGCAGCAATCGATCCGAATCCGTGGTTTCGAACGATCTGCCGTCATCCAGGTACCGAACAAGCTCAAATTCCTCCTCCGGCTCCAGCCAAGTCAGGGATTCGAGATCCCTTTCGGGCACTTCTATCCTTTGGATATCCGACTGATAACCCCAGCCGTAGACCTTCTCATAGGCGGCAAAGCATTCGTCCCTGAATACTCCGTATCGGATGAAAAAACCTTCACCGAACTCGGGAACATCCACATAAAGCACAGCCGAATCCCGGGACAGGATCCATTCCTTATTTCCATGCGCGGTCACCCATGTGAACAGCTTCGTTTCGCCCTCTCCCAGCGCAAACACAAAGCGGATAAATCCCCTCACAGTGTAGTCGTCGCTGACTGCAGCCGCCTTATTGACCGAGTATTCCAGTTCCGCGCGATCGTCCAGAACGATACGCAAGAACTCATATCCTCTGTCGGCATGGGGAATATACATCGAAAAACTGTGCCGGAGCAGAGCGAGCTTTTCCCGGCGGTCGGCGCGGCGATACCGCTCCCACGGTTCGGCAACCATCATCTGCAGCAATTCTTGATCATCCATATCGAAGACCTCCTTTACTTATGGCGTCCGATCATGACGCTTATAGGTCTTTTTTTACATACGTGATCTGGATATCGTAGCCCAGCTTATCGAGCATATCCACGAAAGTCTTGTTCACGATGCTGTTTTTCTTGTTTATAAGTCTGCTGATATACGAAGCGGAAGTGCCCACCATCTCTGCAAGCTGCGCTTGAGTAATATGTTCTTCCAGACATTTGACCTTCACATCTATCTCAAAATCGTTCTTTACCATAACGCACCTCACTCAGTGAAATAAAATTGAACTGTTAGGATAATTCCATTTTGTTAATCATGTCAATTTTATCAAAAACGCAAGAAAAAAGGTGGTCTGGCTGACCACCTTTTGAACTAATCTTCATTTTTGCGCTGCCGCGTCAAATACCCTGTCGGTATTTGCGAGGATCAGAGCCAACTCGCCCAGCATAATATTTCCTGGACGATTCGCGCCTGCCGTTATGCCCGTTTCTTCCGCGAAACCCACTGCTCTTTATTGTCCCAATTCGTTTAGGTAAAACTGCACCTGATTCATGCCCAAAACGTTGACCCCGTTCTCGCCCTGCTTCAACTGTTGGCTGAAGCTAACCTCGTCGATCAAAGCCCAGTCTTCCAGGCGGATCAGCGAGAGCGTGACATGCTGCACAAGAGTGTCAGAGACCTCCTTCCCCGTAACTTCATCGACCCAGACGCCGTTTCTGCTGGTCGAGTCTGTATAGGCGACCACAACATTCACCTTGTCAGGGTCGTCCGTGCCCCGGGTAAACGAGCTGGAAGGGATCGAAAAGCTTCCGTTATGATAAAAAACGAACCATGGATCATCCGGGAGTTCCGCCTCAACATCGGAGAATTCTTCCTTTACATAAGGCTTCAGAGCCTTATACATTTTGCCGTCTTGTATCATGGATGGGAACACCAGCGCCATCTGCGAGACCAGAAGGACCGCGACGACACCCAGAAGGATCGGGACCGCTTTCCCGATTTTCTTTCCTCCTTCCCGTCTTGCACGATTCCAGCGCAGCAGGCCCCGGACACCGAGAAAGAAAAACAGGATAGTGAATGCGATCAGCACAATGAAACGCCAGAGCGGCACATCCGTGCCCCTGGAGCCCAGGACGATGATGGTAGCCCCGGCCCAGATCACGCCGATCATCAGACTCACGATCGACAGTACCAATTTTATAACAGAGCGATCCTTCTTCATTCAAGCAACCCCTTCAAATGCTTATATACCATACCAATTATACTGTACCAGAAAAAACGAAGGGAAAGGTGGTCTGCCAGACCACCTTTCCCATTTTCCTGTTTATGCTTTGCCTATCTTTCCTCCGCTGTGTCAAATACCCTGTCGGTGTTTGCGAGGATCAGAGCCAACTCTCCCAGCGTAATGTCTCCCGGACGATTCGCGCCTGTCATAATGCCCGTTTCTTCCGCGAAGGCCGCCGCCGCGCGGACGCCGGGATAATAGCCGTTGTCATCCTTTATGCTCGACCAGTCCGCGACAATGGACGGGTCATGTGCCTTGACCGCCGCGTAGACCGCAATATCCCGGTCAACGGTCTGCCCGTCATCCCAGCCCCATGGCATGAAGTATTCGTCGCTCTCCTGCGGCATTTCCGTGTTAATGCCGTACACATAATCGCGATCAAGCCCATACAGGTCGATCATCGCCGCGCGTAGATCGCCCACCGTAGAGACGTCGTCCGCCTCATCGAACATATTCGTGCCGTATTTGTCCTTCATGTAGGCTACGGCGTCAGCTACTCGTTCCTCGTCGGACAGATAAGCGGGGATTGCGTCAGCGGTGAACGGCGTATAGGTGACAGCCTGATAGATTTTAACTCCGGCGAAAATCAACAGCCCCGCTGCAAGCACGGCGCACAGGACGGTTACCGCAATGCGAAGACCCTGTGATTTCGGATTTGCCTGTAGGAGCGCCTTCTTTAACTGCGAAACATCGGCAAAGCGTTCTTGGGGGGCAAAGCCGGTACATTTACTGATGATTCTTGCGAGGGGGCGATAGACCCTGATGTTTTTATTTTCTTTTGTGCTGCCCGTTAAGAGCCAGCGCAGGAGAACTCCGAGGGAGTAAATATCCGTCCTTGCGTCAGTCTGGGAAAACCCGTACTGCTCCGGCGGCGCATAGGCCTGTGTCCCGAAAAACATGGTGTCGGTTTCGTTGCCGCTGCGGTAGATGCGGGCGATGTCAAAGTCAATCAGCGCTACGCTCCCGTCCGGGCGGACAATGATGTTCTGCGGCTTGATGTCACGATGGATGATCGGAGCCTCCCTGTGATGCAGATAGCCGAGAATATCACAGAGCCGGACACATATTTGCACGATTTCCTTCTCGGACAGATCGTTTTCCTTTGCATATCGGCTGAGGGGGAGACCTTCGACATATTCCCGCACTGTCACAGTCATCGTGTCGCTTTCAAATGTGGCGATATGCTTCGGCAGGCCGTCATGGTCGAGGTTGTGTAAAATCGCACTATTATCCGATATACCCCATCTCAATTTATCATAACACTTTGCTATGCAGTTTTCTCCGTCCTTCTTCTGTACAAGAAAAGTGCAGATGCCATTTTGATCCGACAAGCATTCCATAATATCATATTCTGAAACGAACGCTTCCGGATAGTTTGAATCATCATATGACTCTAATATTGTTTGCAGCAAATCATCATTTTTCATTACGCTTACCTCCCATCAGCGGCAGATTGTTGTCATACAATAACTGCTGTGCTTCTATCACTGATTTTCGATGATGTAAACAGTAAGCGATGACAGCATCTCTTTTGACACGGGGATGTAACGCTGTAACACGGGCAATCTTTAAGAGCTGTTGCGCGTCATCCGTATCCATTTCAAAGCCAAACGCAAGTTGAAGTACCGTGTCACGCGATGGATTTCGTGCTCCGGAAAACAGCCGGTGACCAAATGAAGATTCTAAGTCACTGCGTTTTATTATGTTTTCCGGCTTTTCTTGTCTTTCCTTACATAATTGCGAGATGTATTCAGAAAATGCAAGCATTTCGCAGACATCACCTGTTTTCTCCAGATAGTCCCCAACGGAAGGGGATTTGAAAAGCCGCGCCCACAACTCCTGTGTTGATATTTTCTCTGATTTCACTCCCATTGGATTTACCTCCGAGTTTTTTGCCGGTCACACATTTCTTCCGGCAAGCTTTGTGTTTGTTTTTTTCGGATTCGTCTGGGATCGCCTGGCTTTTCGGCGTTCTCCGGTATCGCCCAGGATCGCCCGAACCGCTCCACGCCGGGGATGCGCCCCTCCGTGACATACTGATTGACGCGGCGTTCGGATACGCCCCATTTATAGGATGTTTCCCGGATGGAAAGATAGCCCTTCATGGTTTTACCTCGCTGATAGGTTCATACAAAAATACACTCTACATTATATACGAATATCAGAAGGTTTTCAAGAGGGGGGAGCGGCGGTTTTCACCGCTCCCATCCACGATCTTTGTTTTTCTTGCACTGGGGGAGTTCCTGCTTCTCGGTTCTTTGCTTTTCGTATTCTTTTCTTCGCAGGCGTTCCCGGATGGATCGGGGCTCCTCCTCGCCCAGCAGCTCCGCCACTTCCCGCTTTGCGCCAATCATCGTCCAGAAGTCATATTTGTCCCCGTAAGCAGCCTGCACTCGGCTTTCTGCGGAGGCTTCCTTTTGCGGGCGAATTTCAAGCTGCGCCATGGCAAGCTCGTCGGGATCGAAGTCTGACGCCTGGGTTTTCAGCTCCGCATATTCCGCAAGGGCGGCGTTCAGCTCGGTGGTGTATTTCTTCTCCTGCTGTTCCAACCTTGCAAGATTGGCCTCCATAGCGGAAATGTCCTTTCTCACTGTGGAAAGGCCGGTATCCTCCGCATAGTCCATCATGGCAAGGAGCTGCTTTTTCTCGGAACGCAGCTCTTCCAACTCCTCCGTCAGCTCCGCAATGCGGCGGGAGAGTTCCCGGTGCTTTAAGATATTGAGCATTGGCGTTGCCTTCTTCTCGGAAAGCAGGGTATTACGCTCCTTGCTCTTTTCCTTGATTCTCCCGGCAATTTGGGTATAGCGCTCCAACTCAGGCTTTATCACATCAAGGTTATTTGTCAGCCTGCGTTTACCCGTCAGGATATAGCCAAGCTGATACTTGAAAATAATCATATTTTCCCGCACGGATTCCATGGCTTCCGCAAGCGCCGGGATGGTGTTCTTGACCGCCTGCATCAGCTTCTTGACCTGCGCCTTGAGTTCTCGCAGAAGGGTGTTGTCCCGCTTGATCTGCCGATTCAGTTCACAGCGGTCGGATATGACGCCTTTTTCCTCCAGCGCACGGGCAATCACACCCTCATACACGGTAGGCTGTTCGTCAAGACCCCGTGCGGCATGGCTCCAGTGATCCACACGCTCGTCAAAGCCGTACCGTTCCAGGGATCGGTTGACTGCATTGGCCCATGCCTCCCGCCAAAGAACAAGCTGCTCCTCGCTGTTCCAGCGGTCAGAGATCGGATTCTGCCTGCCGTATTTCGTGCTTTTGGGATACTTGGAAGTACGCTCATAGCCCTTGGCCTCGGCTTCGGACGGAGCCAAGTATTCCTTCTTCCTGCCGACCTTGTACTGGTATTGCTTTTCCCAACCTTCGGCCTGCGCCTCCTTGAACTCGGCGGCAGTAAAGCCTCGCTCCTCGCCGTCCCGTACACAAAGATATTCTTTTTCGGTTTTGTATTGCCAGGTGCCGTCCGGGTTCAGAGGACGCACCGTCAGCAGGATATGAGCATGGGGATTGTGACCAGGCGGATCGGGATCGTGGATCGCCACATCCGCACACATGCCGTCAGAAACGAAGCTGTTCTGAATGAAATCGGTCAGCAGTTCCTCCCATTGCTCCGAGGTCAATTCGATTGGCAGGGCCGGAACAAACTCACGAGCCAGGCGGCTGTCCTTCGTCTTTTCGTTTTCCTCCACAGCATTCCAGAGGATCTCCCGGTCCTGCCATGCAGAGGGAGCGGAATACGGAAGGAATACCTGCTCCCAGACAAGACCTTTCTTCCTGGTGTAGTCGTGCTGTACGCCGTCATAATCGTTGTAGATGGCGGAACAACTCAGATAGGCGGAAGCCGCGCAGGCGGAGCGGCCCGCCCCACGGCTTATGACCTTTGCTTCCAGGTGATAGATCGCCATAATGGATCACGTCCTTTCTGCTCCCCGCAGGGAGGCGTTTTTGTTTCTTTTGGCGCATACAAAAGAAAATGGACGGTGCGGGATGGCATCGTCCATCTCTGCGAGAAAGCTGCCGCACCCGAAGGGCGTGCCTTGTGCAGTGGCAGGTTTTCGCAGGCGGGTGGCAGGTTGCCCCGGATGGGGGACAACGATTTGCTGCGAAGATGCAAATGAGGCGGCAGCCGTCTGCCAGCCGCACAGGCAATGACGACCGAAGCCCGCAGGCTCGGCGGCATTGTCTGGCGTTCTCCGCAGAGAGCGCAATCCGCCTCGCAGAGCGCACGACCCGACCGAAGGGAGGGATACCACCGCCGAACAGGGGTCCCCGCAAAGCCTGCTTTGTGGGGAGAGGAGGAGCAGCGGAATGAGCGAGACCTGCCGCTTTGCGGCAGGTCGAGGGATATGGAGCTTGTGACGACGAGGTGGTGAGTAAGTGCGCCCTTCGGGATAAAAAAGAAGGACGCTCCGGTTTCCCGGAACGCCCCCGTCGCAATCATCGTAATGCCCATAGTAAAAAGTCCTCCAGTTTTTCAAGCTCCATCGTCGCCGCAGCGGGATAGACCTTCTCCAAAATAGCGCCCTCCTGGATCAGCCGCCGCGTCCGGGCCTTCCGTTCTTTCGCCCGGTCTCTGGCCTGCGCTTCCTCCATACGGTGCTTTGCCTGTAATAGTTTCTTTTCGTTCTCTGTCATATTCGTTATTCCTTTCTGTCATAATCTCAGTCATTAGCAGTAAAAACATAAAAAAGCACAGTCACTACCACAATCCCGGTACGGTTCTGGGAAAAGTGACAGCAGCTGTGCGTGTCTGTAGTATCAGTTCTGAAAAAAGAAGCAGTAAAACCGCTCCTGATTGGCAGGATCACAGACTGTTGATGAAATCCGTAGCGATATCCAGATCCTCGTCGGTCATCGCCTGTTCTGTGGGAGGGGATGTTGCCGGAACATGCTGCAGCAGAGCTGCCAGGCCGGAAAGCCCTGCACCGGACGATTGTAAGCCCTCACGGATCGTATCCAGAACCTTCTCAAGAAAAGCGTCCTCTTTCTCCCTGGTTTCCAGATAGGGATCGGCGGCAAGACGCTCCTCCCGGGAGAAATGATCGTTGATCGCCGCCACAACAGCGCGACTGTAGGATTTGTATTTCTTCCGGTCCAGGCACTGCAGGTATTCCCATGCTCTGCGATCCTCCGGTCGGTTTAGGTTCAGCCGGATATTGGTGTTGATGATCGTTCGCTCCATCATACGCCTCCTCGGTTGTCATTGTGCTCCCGTCAGACCAGTTCGTCTTCCGGGATATAATCATAGTCCCTGATCGGTGACCGCCTCAGCTTCTGCATGGCTTCGACCGCCGTCTTTATATACTCTTCGGCGCTGTCCG
>CACYXH010000046.1 GCA_902778245.1 uncultured Lachnospiraceae bacterium
ATATGCATTTTCGCGGCGGCAAGGTTTTGGCAAGAGTTCACTCGCACGACGATCGTTTTGTGTACAAGCATACTGTCCGCAATCCAAAGCGTTACGGTGTGGCTTGTGAAGGAATAATGTTTTCAGCAGGCATTATTCCTTACAAGCCGTCATTACGCAGTGGGTGTTCCAGAAATTATACATACGGATACGCCAAACCCCTTAGCTGTTATTTTGCAACAGCCTCCTCTTCTTTGCTGGCATGATTACGAAATGATGGTCCCGGTTTTGCCGTGCAGCGCATCCAGCGCATGCCCGATGTTTGTGATGATGGCTTGTCTGCCTTCTTTCTGGGACACGAAATTGACGCAGGCCTCTACTTTCGGCAGCATTCCGGCTTCGCCGAATTCTTTATTGTCAATATGTTCTCTGGCCTCCGCTGCTGATATATGCTCCAGAGGAAGAGGCTGTTCAGTTTGGTAATGGATGCAGACATGCTCCTCGTTGGTTAAAATCATCAGAATATCTGAATCAGTAAGATCTGCCAGTTTGCCGCTGGTCAGGTCTTTTTCTATGATTGCGCTGGCACTCTTTAATTTGCTTCCCTGCTTTAATACGGGGATACCGCCGCCTCCTCCGGCGATCACGATCTGATCCGCGTTTACCAGTGCATTGATGGCATCAATTTCCACGATATCCAGAGGCTTTGGAGAAGCTACGATCCTTCGGAATCCTTTGCCGGGTTCTTCCACCACATAATTTCCTTTTTTCTCCTCCGCGGCGGCTTCTTCGGCGTTGAGATAGCGGCCTATTACTTTAATGGGGTGATAGAACGCGTCATCGTAAGGATCAACCACAACCTGGGTAATGATGGTGCTCACCGTGCGGTAGATACCCCGGCTCATCAGCTCGGTGCGGAGCATGTTCTGAATGTCATATCCGATGTAGCCCTGGCTCATGGAAGAGCAGATGGCCATGGGGGCGTTATAAGTCTCGTGAGTTTTTGCGTATTCATTCAGCGCGGTGTGGATCATGCCCACCTGCGGCGCGTTGCTGTGGGTGATGATCAGCTGGCAGCCTTCCTCCACCAGGTCTGCCAGTATTTTTACAGAGGCGAAAATCCTCTTTTTTTGTTCCGGAAAGTCCGTTCCCAAGGCTTGATGCCCAAGGGCGACAACAACTCTTTTTTTCATAACCGATAACCTCGTTTCCTATGGGATTTAAAATTATTATATAAGCAACCGTACGAAAAAGCAAATAACTTTTCGCTTCCAAGGAATAAATTGCAGGGACAACCTCATATATATATGAAAGAATTACTGTGAGGTAGTTGATATGGACAGGTGCGCGAGTGTTTTGAAAATATTCCCCAACCGAATCAGGGAGGCTCTGCAGAAATCAGGAATGGATCTGGAGCAGCTGCAGGAAATCCGTATGCGTGTTGGGCAGCCGTTGATGTGTATTTACAGGGGAAAAGAGCAAATGCTGTCTGCGCAGGGAGATACTGGCCCCAAGCAAGCAGAGTATTACCAGGTTTCCAGAGCGGATCTGATGGAGACCGTATCTTATGTGTCCCGCTATTCTCTGTATGCTTTTGACGAGGAACTGAAACAGGGATACATCACGATTCCTGGAGGACATCGCGTTGGAATTGCGGGGAAAATTGTGATGGAGGAACAGAAGATCCGTTGTGTAAAATATATCTCTTTTCTGAATGTGCGGCTGTCCCACGAAAAGAAGGGATGCGCAGACCGGGTGCTGCCCTATTTAATCCGGGAGGGCAGTTTTTGCCATACGCTGATCATCTCACCGCCGAAGTGCGGGAAAACAACACTGCTGCGGGATATTATACGGCAGATATCCAATGGGAACGAAATGCTTTCGGGGCAGAACGTGGGGGTGGTGGATGAGCGTTCCGAAATTGGTGGAGCGTATCAGGGTGTTCCTCAGAATGACCTTGGGATGCGCACCGATGTACTGGATTGCTGCCCAAAATCCTTGGGAATGATGATGCTGATTCGCTCCATGGCCCCGGATGTGGTGGCGGTGGATGAGATTGGAGATTACCGTGACAGTCAGGCTATTGAGGCAGTGTTTCACTGTGGATGTAAATTGCTGGCTACCGTTCATGGAAGTTCCGTGGAAGATATCATGCAAAAGCCCCTCTTGCAGCGCTTGATGCAATACCATTGTTTTGAACGCTATGTAATACTGGATCATGAGCAGGTGGGACATATCCGTAATATTTATGATGGGCGGGGGACCAGACTGTATGGTTGAATTAAAGGTACTGGGAGCCGTGCTCGTGGCCGTCTTTGCGAGCCTGATGGGAGTGGCGGCGGGCAATGATATGAGAAGGCGCGTGGTATTGCTGCAGAGTTTTCACAGAGGGATTTTGATGATCCGCCAGGAGATAGAGTATCTGAAAGCTCCTCTGGAGGAAGCTGCCAGGCACGTGGGAGGTGTTCTGGAGGAACCATGGGCTTCCTTTTTTGAAATGGTGGGCAAACAACTGGAAGAACTGCCGGGAACGCCCTTTCATCAGGTATGGGAGGAAAAGGAGAAGGAATACCTGGAGGGACTTCCCATGCGCCAGGAAGACTTTGATCTGATCGCGCAGACCGGAATACAGCTGGAGCATCTGAACGCAGGAGAAAACAGCAAGGTGCTGGCGGTATTTGAAAAACGCCTGGAGGCATTGATTGAAGAGGCAAAGGCAGAATATCAAAGTAAGGCGCAGCTTTACCGCAGACTGGGCGTTATGGGAGGCATTTTCCTTGTTATTATCCTTGTTTAGGAAAACGTTGATTAATGCGTTTCCTTAATAATGTCAGTGTTAGTTATCTGTCATGAATGGTGAATCAGATCAGAAAGGAGAGACCATGAGCGTAAATCTGATATTTAAAATCGCTGCTGTCGGTATACTGGTATCAGTTTTGGGTCAGGTCTTGAAGCACAGCGGACGGGAGGATCAGGCTTTTTTGACCAGCCTGGCAGGGCTGATTTTGGTGCTGTTCTGGATACTGCCGTACATCCAGCAGCTCTTTGAAACCGTAAAAACGTTGTTTGCGTTATAGGAAGGAGCGTGGGCCTGTGACAATGCTGAAGATCGGATGCCTTGGCCTGTCCGGCGTCATCTGTGCGTTGCTTTTAAAAGAGATGAAATCTCCCTTTTCTGCATTTATCAGTCTGGGAACCTGCATTTTGATCGCGTTCTTTGGACTTTGCAGACTGGATCTGGTGGTAGATATGATCTCTTCCATGGAACAGTATATCACGCTGAAAACGGCATGGTTCCAGATTTTGCTTAAGATAACGGGCATCACTTACCTGGCTGATTTTTCCTCCAATTTGTGCAAGGATGCCGGCTACTCCGCCATAGCCGGACAGATAGAGATATTTGGGAAAATATCGATCCTTGCCATCAGTTCTCCCATCATCCTGGCTCTCATCGAGACCATCCACTCGTTTTTGACATAGAGAATGGGACGGGCTGTAACATGCATTCTGGCGGCGGCGACCGCATTGTTTCTGCTGGGAGCGGGAACATGGGCCAAGGCGGCGCAGCAGGATCTGGCGGATGAGACGGATAAGGTAAGTCAGGAGGAACAGCAGCAGATGCAGCAGGAGCTGCTGTCTGGCCTTGACTTTAGCGGCGTACAGGACAGCTTGAACGAGATACTGGGGAAAAACAATTTTTCCTTTGGACAGGCGGTCAAAGACCTGCTGACCGGGAAAATTCCGATCACCCTGGAGAACCTGGGGGAGATCGTTAAAAACGCTCTGTTTCAGGAAATTGGAAGTTATCGAAAAACGGCAGCGTATCTCCTGGTAATCATAATTGCTTCGGCGGTCTTTATGAATTTTGTGACCGTATTCGACAAGGGACAGATAGCGGACATCAGTTATTATATGATGTATCTTCTGATGGTAACACTGCTGATGAAAGTATTCTCCAGCATGACACAGGTGGCTCAGGGAGCCGTATCATCGGTTCTGACCTTTATGGAGGCATTGCTGCCTGTCTGCATCGCCGCTATCTATCTGGTGACCGGAAGCTTGACTGCTATGGGATTTTACCAGTTGACGCTGCTGGCAGTAACGGGAGTGCAGTGGATGATGAACTACATTTTGCTGCCCGCAGTGCAGATCTATGTGATCTTGCTGTTCATCAATCAGATGATGAAGGAGGATTATTTATCCAAGATGGCAGAGCTGGTGAAAACGGCAATCCTGTGGGCGCTGAAGACTATGATCGCCCTGCTGTTCGGCATGCAGGCCATTCAGACCATGATCGCGCCCACTGTGGACCAGATGAAAACTTCGGTGGTGAATAAGGCGGTATCCGTCATTCCCGGAATTGGAAATGCCTACGAGATGGTGGCGGAAACCGTGCTGGGCTCTGCGCTTCTTTTAAAAAACGCAGTGGGGATCGCGGGGGTGGTTTCCCTGGTATTTTTGTGTCTGATACCGGTGGCAAAGCTGGTCTGCGGCGTGCTGCTTTACCGGACACTGGGAGCAGTGGCTCAGCCGGTGACAGACAAGCGGGTGGCGGAGTGCATTGACAGTGTGGCGGAAGGGGGAGAACTTTTGCTGAAAATTGTTTTGTACGCGGGGATTTTATTTATTGTCTCTCTGGCAATGATCACCGTAATGGTGCGGGGCAGGTGAGAATATGGCAGCGGTTCGTGAGTGGCTTAGCCAGATCGTATGTTTTCTGTGTCTAATGCGGGTGCTTCTGCATGTGATACCGGACACAGGATTAAAAAAGTATGTGCGCTTTTTCCTGGGGATCCTGTTTATTCTGGTGGTTCTGGAACCTGTGGGAAACTATCTGGGAGGCGACAGTTTTCTGGCAAATTTTGAGGCGGAAAGTCTGAGGGGACTGCAGCAGGATCTGGAGACAGGAAAACTTGGGCTGGAGGATATGATCTCCGACTGGGATGAAGAGGCCTATCAGCGGGAACTGGAGGAAAAAATAGAAAAAATCTACCAGACCTATCATATTCCCCGGGAGGAAGCTCATACAAATAATAAGAAAGCAGGAGTGGAAGATGGAGAAACCGAAATTAACAATTAACCTGAAAAAGCTGAAAAAAGATCAGATACTGATCGGCCTGCTGGCGGGGCTTCTTCTGCTGATCATCGCGCTGCCTCACGACAGGGAGACATCAGAAGAGCAGGAGAGCGTGCAGACGGTTCAGAGTGAGACCCGGGAGCCGGAGGATACAGCGGCTCAGCTGGAGAGAAAACTCCAGAAGATACTGGAACAGGTACAGGGAGTAGGAAAGGTGCAGGTTATGATCACTGTAAAATCTTCCGGAAAGAAGACGGTGGAGAAAGACCGGTCCATCTCGGAGGATGGCAGCGGAGAGGAGGACGGGCAGAGTAAGCGTACAGAGGAGTCCACCGTATATCAGAGGGACAGTCAGGGAAACGAGATACCCTTTGTGACAGAGGAAGCATCCCCTGTAATCGAAGGCGTACTGGTGGCGGCTCAGGGAGGGGATAACCTTTCGGTGGTAGAAAACATTTCTGAAGCCGCAATGGTATTATTCGGAGTGGAAGCGCATAAAATCAAAGTAATGAAATTGAATTGAGGAGGAGAAGCGTGAAACGATTAATTAAGAAAAACCAGGTGATCATTACGGTGCTGGCGGTCATGATCGCCGTGGCAGGCTATCTGAATTATTCCGGGCGGCTGCTGGAAAAAGAAGCGGATCAGATGACCACCGGAAATAACACCATCCTGCTGACCGCCGAGGAGGACAATACCAGCCTGGCGGAGGAGGGTACTTATGTGGATATTATCAGCCTGGACGGGGATGACAGCGAGGAAGTATCCGCCGGGGATGTGCTGGAGGAGAGCGCGGACAGCGGGGTGCCGGGAGAGGCAGTACTGGCCAGCGTTTCAACCACAGATGCCCTGATCTCCCAGGCGAAGCTGAACCGGGAACAGGTGCGGGCAAAGAATAAAGAGACACTGCTGGAAGTCATCAATAATGAGAACATTACGGAAGAACAGAAGCAGGCAGCGGTGGCCAATATGACCTCTATGGCTGACCTGGCCGAACGCGAGGCAGCGGCGGAGCTTTTGCTGGATGCCAAAGGCTACACAGATTCTGTAGTCAGCATAACGGACGGCACGGTGGACGTGGTAGTCAATCTGGCGGAGCTGACAGAGGCGCAGCGGGCTCAGATCGAGGACATCGTAAGGAGAAAGACGGATGTGGCGGGCGAGAACATCATTATAACGCCCCGCAGCCCGGAGACGTAAAGCAAAATATATAACAAGGGGCTGTCGTAAATACTGACTAGCGGAGTTTCCGTTAGCCAGTATTTTGTGTGGTTGACAGTATCCTCCAACTAAGCTAAAATGTGATACAGTTCAAAACAAATTGGAGGAATTTTGCGTGAGTGATTTTACGAATGAAATAAAGAAGCGGCGCACCTTTGCGATCATTTCCCATCCCGATGCCGGTAAGACGACTCTGACGGAGAAATTTTTGCTCTACGGGGGCGCCATCAATCTGGCCGGATCTGTGAAGGGAAAGGCCACCGCCCGTCATGCAGTGTCGGACTGGATGGAGATTGAGAAGGAGAGAGGTATTTCGGTTACCTCGTCCGTGCTGCAGTTCAATTACGGAGGTTACTGCATCAATATTTTGGATACGCCGGGGCATCAGGATTTCTCGGAGGACACTTACCGCACACTGATGGCTGCGGATTCCGCGGTGATGGTGATCGATGCTTCCAAGGGTGTGGAGGCCCAGACCAGAAAATTGTTCAAAGTCTGCGTAATGCGCCACATCCCGATTTTTACGTTTATCAATAAGATGGACCGGGACGCCAACGATACTTTTGAATTGCTGGATGATATTGAAAAAGAGCTGGGGATCGCCACCTGTCCCATCAATTGGCCTATTGGTTCCGGAAAGAACTTTAAGGGCGTGTACGAGCGGGGCACCCATAAGGTGACCACCTTCACGGATACGGAAAAAGGAACGAAGGAAGGTACGGCTACGGAGTATGATCTGGATTCCCCGGAGCTGGCGGCTTTTATTGGGGACGGACCGAAAGAGCAGCTTCTGGAAGAAATCGAGCTTCTGGATGGGGCCAGTGCGGAATTTGACCAGGAACTGGTAAGCCAGGGAAAACTGTCCCCGGTCTTTTTCGGGTCAGCCCTTACCAATTTTGGCGTTGAGATCTTTCTGAAGCATTTTCTTCAGATGACCACGCCGCCGCTGCCGAGGATTGCCGACTGCGGCGTGATCGATCCGATGAAAGAGGAATTTTCCGCGTTTGTGTTTAAGATTCAGGCCAATATGAACAAGGCTCACAGAGACCGTATCGCTTTTATGCGGATCTGTTCCGGAAAATTTGAAGCGGATAAAGAAGTCTTTCATGTTCAGGGCGGCCGTAAGCTGCGGCTTTCCCAGCCTCAGCAGATGATGGCGCAGGAGCGCCATGTGGTAGGCGATGCTTATGCGGGGGATATCATTGGAGTGTTTGATCCGGGTATTTTCTCCATCGGAGATACCATCTGTATGCCGGGAAAGAAATTTGCATATGAGGGTATTCCCACCTTTGCGCCGGAACATTTCGCGAGAGTGCGCCAGATGGATACCATGAAGAGAAAACAATTCGTGAAAGGGATCAATCAGATAGCGCAGGAGGGCGCGATCCAGATTTTCCAGGAGTTCAATACCGGAATGGAGGAGATCATTGTGGGCGTGGTAGGCGTGCTGCAGTTCGATGTGCTGAAATACCGCCTGGAGAATGAGTACAATGTGGAGATCCGGCTGGAGAACCTTCCCTATGAGCATATCCGCTGGATCGAGAATAAGGATATTGATCTGAACAAACTGACCGGAACCTCCGATATGAAGAAGATCAAAGACCTGAAAGACCGCCCGCTGCTCCTGTTTGTGAACAGCTGGTCCGTGGGAATGGTTTTGGATCGAAATCCGGGGCTGGAGCTTTCTGAGTTTGGAAAGTAAGTAACACTTGCAAAAGGTTCAATTTTTGTTATAATATATCCGTAAAGCTTTTGCAAAGAACAACCTGCCCTCACGCAAAAGAGAGAGGCTGCCGATAAACAGGAGGAACGATTATGGCGAATGAAGGAACGCATACCAGTACGATTGAGACGGAAAGAAACTATGGTGAAGTAAGGATCGCGGATGAAGTGGTGGCGATCATTGCCGGACTGGCAGCTTCTGAGGTCAAGGGAGTGGCTTCCATGGCGGGGAACGCCACAAGAGATCTGATTGAAAAGCTGGGTGTAAAGAGTCTTTCAAAGGGAGTGAAGATCCTGGTGGAAGAAAGTGACGTGCGGGTAGCGATGAACATCAATATGTGTTATGGCTACAGTGTACCGGAGACCTGCGCGCAGGTTCAGGACAAAGTAAAGACCGCCATTGAGACGATGACCGGGCTGAATGTAACGGAAGTAAATATCAAGATTGCCAGTGTAATCATGGACAATGCGAAATAAATTCTGAATGAGGATAGGATCAGGGCTGCCGCAGAATAGAAATGCTGTTTTGCGGCAGCCTGTTTTAAAATAGTGGAAAGGGAATGGTGCAGAAAATGACGAGAAGAGAGGTCAGGGAGCAGATTTTTAAAGTGCTGTTTGACGTAGAATTTCATGAAGAGGCGGAGATCGATCAGCAGATCGAACTGTATTTTGAGCGGCTTCCCGAAGATGACAGCTGTGGATATCCATCATCCATCCCGGAGGAAGAAAAAAAGTATATTGGAGAAAAAACTGCTAAAGTTGCAAAACTGATTCCGGAAATTGATGAAAAGATCAACGCAGTGGCGAAGGGATGGAAGACACAGCGCATGGGCAAGGCAGATCTGAGTATATTGCGCCTGGCGGTATATGAGATGCAGTACGATGAGGAAATACCGGTAAATGTGGCCATCAATGAGGCAGTGGAACTGGCAAAAAAATTTGGCAGTGATGATTCACCTGCTTTCGCAAACGGAATTCTGGCAAAACTGGTTTAAGGGAAAAGCCCATGAGCAGCGTGTACACAGTAGGACAGATCAATGCCTACATCAAACGGATGTTTACCCAGGACTTCCTGTTGAGCCGGGTCTATGTAAAGGGAGAAATCTCCAACTGTAAGTACCATACTTCCGGCCATATTTATTTTTCTCTGAAGGATGAGACAGGAACGATCTCCTGCATTTTATTTGCCGGAGTCAGAAAAGGATTGACGTTTCGGCTGGAGAACGGACAGCGGGTAGTGGTGTTTGGCGGCGTGAACGTTTATGAGAGGGACGGTACTTACCAACTATACGCAAAAGAAGTTCGGCTGGATGGACTTGGTGAACTTTATGAACGATACGAAGCTCTGAAACGGGAACTGGAAGAGATGGGGATGTTCGCCCAGGAGTATAAACAGCCCATTCCAAGATTTATCCGTACATTGGGAGTGGTGACAGCTCCCACCGGTGCGGCGGTGCGGGATATTATTCATGTTTCGAAGCGGAGAAATCCGGGAATACGGATCATTCTTTACCCGGCTAAAGTGCAGGGCGAAGGAGCTGCGGAGAGTATCGCGGCAGGCATTCACGCACTGGACCGCGCGGGCGTGGACACTATCATTGTGGGTCGGGGCGGCGGTTCTATAGAAGACCTGTGGGCATTTAACGAGGAGATCGTAGCCAGGGCTGTGTTTGAATGTTCTACTCCCATCATCTCCGCGGTGGGGCATGAGACGGATACCACGATCTGTGATTTTGCAGCGGACCTGCGGGCGCCGACTCCCTCTGCGGGAGCGGAGTTGGCGGTGGATGATGTGATGCGCACCCTGGAGCAGCTTGCACGCTGCGAAGATCGGTTTCAGGGAATGATGCGACAGCGATTGCGGGAAGCGGGCAGCCGATTAAAGCAATATCGACTGCAATTTCGTCTGAACAGCCCGGAACATAAAATCCGGGAAATGAGCCAGCTTCTGACAGAAAAAGAAGGAAAACTGCAATATTTGATAGATGCGAAGCTGAAACTGTGCAAACACAGACTGGCAGTTTATATTGAAAAGTGGAAAGGCTTGTCACCGCTGACGAAGCTGGAACAGGGATATGCGCTGGTGACCGGAGATGACGGCAAACGAGTGACCGCTGTCGGGCAGATAAAAGAAAAGGACAGGCTTTGGCTATATCTGGCAGACGGGCGCATTGAAGCGCAGGTACAGCGGATCATTCAAAATAGTGATGAGAACGTATAACGGGAGAACTGGATTTATGGCAAAAACAGATACCGAGAAATTACAACAGCAGGAAATGTCCTTGGAAGAATCTTTTGCATGTCTCGATGAACTGATGGAAAAACTGGAGAATACAGAAACTTCGCTGGAGGATTCCTTTCGCCTTTACCAGAACGGAATGGAACTGATCAAAAAATGCAGTGAAAAAATAGAGCGTGTGGAAACAAAGGTTTTAATGATGAATGAGGACGGCGAATTAGATGAATTTTGAAGAAGAACTGACGCGCAGTACGGAGCTGGTGAACAATATTATTCAAGGTTTTCTCCCGCGGGAAGAAGGCTTTCAAAAGACGCTTCTGGAAGCGATGAATTACAGTATGAATGCCGGCGGAAAACGACTGCGTCCTCTGCTGATGCTCCAGACATACAAATTGTTTGGAGGCGGGAGCGCGGTGGTGGAGCCGTTTATGGCGGCAATGGAGATGATCCATACCCATTCGCTGATCCATGATGATCTCCCGGCTATGGATAATGATGAATACCGTCGGGGCAGGAAAACAACCCATGTTGTGTATGGAGAGGCTATGGGCATCCTGGCAGGGGACGCCCTGTTAAACTATGCTTATGAGACTGCGTCAAAAGCTTTTGTCTTGGAGCCGGATAATCAAAATGTGGGAAGAGCTTTCCACATCCTGGCGTCAAAGACCGGAGTTTACGGCATGATCGGAGGACAATCCGTGGATGTGGAAAACGAGAAGAATGCCAATATATCTATGAGCCAGGAACAGCTGGATTTTATTTACCGTTTGAAAACCAGCGCTCTGATCGAGGCTTCCATGATGATCGGCGCAGTTTTGGCCGGAGCAGGGGAGGAGCAGGTAAAGCAGGTAGAAAAGATTGCCGAAGATGTGGGGCTGGCATTTCAGATCCAGGATGACATTCTGGACGTCACCAGCACGATGCAGGTATTGGGCAAACCCATACGAAGCGATGAGAAAAATGGGAAGACTACTTATGTAACGTTAAAAGGACTGGAGACGGCCCGAAAAGAAGTGGAAGAAATTTCCAGACGGGCAGTGGAGAGAATGGATGGATTGCAGGGGGAAAACGAGTTTTTGCGGGCGTTGATACTGCAGCTGATCCATCGGGAAAAGTAACGTCTAAGATAAAGGATAATCGAGATGGTATTAGAAAAGATTAATCAGATCAACGATATACAGAATATAGAGAAAGAGGAACTTCCGCTTTTGGCGGAGGAGATCCGCCAGTTTTTGATTGAAAAAATCAGTGTGACCGGAGGACATCTGGCCTCTAATCTGGGAGTGGTGGAATTGACCATGGCGATGCATCTGGCGTTTCATCTTCCTGAAGATAAATTTATCTGGGATGTGGGACATCAGTCGTATACGCACAAAATTCTCACCGGAAGACGGGACGGATTTGACGATCTGAGAAAGTACGGAGGCATGAGCGGTTTCCCAAAACGCAAGGAGAGCGTCTGTGACGCCTTTGACACAGGACACAGTTCCACTTCCATCTCTGCGGGTCTGGGATACGCAAAGGCCAGAGATCTTTTGGGATGCAGTTATTCTGTGGTCTCGGTGATCGGGGATGGGTCCCTGACCGGTGGTATGGCCTATGAGGCGCTGAACAATGCGGCTCAGCTTAGAACAAATTTTATTATTATCCTGAATGACAATGAAATGTCTATTTCCGAGAATGTGGGCGGTCTTTCCAAATATTTGAGTAATCTGAGGACAGCGGAATCCTATACAGAACTGAAGGCGGGAGTGGAAAATACACTGAATAAGATCCCGGTTTATGGTAACCGTATGGTGGAACGGATCCGCAATACAAAAAATGGGATTAAGCAGCTTGTGATCCCGGGAATGCTTTTTGAAAATCTGGGTGTGAAGTATTTAGGACCGGTAGATGGCCACAATATTTCCCAGATGGTGCGGGTCCTTCAGGATGCCCAGAAAGTGAAAGGCGCAGTGGTGGTCCATGTAAAAACCAAGAAGGGAAAGGGTTATGCCCCGGCAGAACGCCATCCCTCCCGGTTTCATGGAGCGGAACCCTTTGACATTGAGACAGGAGTTCCCAAAAACAAAAAAAAGAAAGCTACCTATACCGATGTGTTTTCCACGGTTATGTGTAAACTGGGCGGCCTTGACCCGGAGCTGGTGGCGGTGACAGCCGCTATGCCGGACGGTACGGGACTGAAACGCTTCCGGAATATGTATCCGGAGCGGTTCTTTGATGTGGGTATTGCTGAAGAACACGCGGTGACCTTTGCCGCGGGGATGGCTGTGGGAGGATTAAAACCGGTGGTGGCGGTGTATTCATCCTTTTTGCAGCGAGCCTATGACCAGATCGTCCATGACGTCTGTCTGCAGAAACTTCATGTGATCTTTGCCATTGACCGGGCGGGATTGGTGGGAAGCGACGGAGAGACGCACCAGGGTATTTTTGATCTGTCCTATTTATCCAGCATACCCAATTTATGCATTATGGCACCGAAACATAAGTGGGAGCTTTCTGACATGATGAAATTTGCTCTGGCCTACGATGGTCCCATTGCCATTCGTTATCCCAGAGGAGAGGCGTACGATGGCCTGGAGGACTATCGATCGCCGGTGGTTTATGGCAGGGCGGAGGTTTTATATGATGAAGAGGAAATCGCACTGCTGGCAGTGGGCAGTATGATACCGGTGGCAGTGGAAGTGAGAGAAAGACTGAGGAAACTGGGTTACAGCTGTTCTCTGATCAACGCTCGTTTTGTAAAGCCCATTGACCAGAAACTGCTGGCACAGGTGATTAAAAAGCATCGAATGCTAGTGACCATGGAAGAAAATGTAAGGAGCGGAGGTTTCGGTGACCGTGTGCTGGAGTACATCAATGACACCGGGAGCAATATACGGACGATCAATGTGACCCTGCCGGATGATTATATAGAGCATGGAAATGTGGACGTCCTCAAGCGTGAGATCTGTGTGGATGCGGATTCCGTGCTTGAACGGATCATAGCCGAGTATGCGGAAATGTTAAGAGAGGACGCTGGAATCTGCTCCGAATAGATAACGATACGAGGATGGGAAATGAAAGAAAGATTAGATATACTTCTTGTAACCAGGGGATTGGCGGCTTCCAGGGAAAAAGCCAAGGCAGTGATCATGGCCGGGCAGGTCTACGTGGATGGACAGAAAGAGGACAAAGCCGGCACGATGTTTGACAGCGAGGTGCCTATCGAAGTCAGAGGAAACACTCTGAAATATGTGAGCCGCGGCGGGCTGAAGCTGGAAAAAGCGATGCAGTGCTTTGGCGTTAAGCTGGAAAATAAGATCTGTATGGATGTGGGAGCTTCCACCGGAGGTTTCACAGACTGCATGCTGCAAAATGGAGCAGTCAAAGTATATTCGGTGGATGTAGGCCACGGGCAGTTGGACTGGAAGCTGCGCAATGATCCAAGAGTGGTCTGCATGGAAAAGACAAATATCCGCTATGTGACGCCGCCGGATCTGCAGGATGTGCCGCAGTTTTCTTCTATCGATGTTTCCTTTATCTCCCTTACCAAAGTTTTGAGACCGGTCCGGGAACTTTTGACGCAGGACGGAGAGATTGTCTGCCTGATCAAACCACAGTTTGAGGCAGGGCGGGAAAAGGTGGGAAAGAAAGGCGTTGTCCGGGATGCCAGGGTGCATGAGGAAGTGATCCGGATGGTGGTGGATTTTGCCCACTCGCTGGACTTCGAAACAAAAGCGCTGGATTTTTCCCCCATCAAGGGACCGGAAGGCAATATTGAGTATTTGATGTGGCTGAAAAAACAGATACCGGGAAGCGGATGCAAGGAGACACCTTTTTCGGTGCACGATATAGTGAACGAAGCTCATGAAACATTGGATAACTAGAGAGATGGATAAATTTTATATTATTACAAATCACTTAAAAGACCCACAACTTGAGACAACAAATGTAATTAAAAATTATCTGGAAGAAAAAGGGAAAGTATGCTATGTTCAGGATAGCGGGGAACCGGAAAACGGCAGACCGTATAAATATACGGATGCTTCCCGGATACCTGCGGACGTGGAGTGCGTTCTGGTGCTGGGCGGGGATGGTACGCTGCTCCAGGCTTCCAGAGATCTGGTAGATACCAGCCTTCCTCTTTTGGGTATTAATATGGGGACACTGGGATATCTGGCTGAGATTGAACATCAGAATGTCCAGGCGGCGCTGGATAAGCTGATGGCAGGGGATTATACGATGGAAGAGCGGATGATGATTACCGGTTCTGCCTACCATCACAATAAACTTCTGTTGGAGGACATGGCGTTGAATGATATCGTCATTGGCAGGAGAGGGAGACTTCGGGCGGTAGACTTCAATATATATGTAGACGAAGTTTACCTGTGCTCCTACCGGGCGGATGGGATTATTATCTCCACTCCTACAGGTTCCACAGGATACAGCCTTTCAGCCGGAGGACCCATCGTGGCTCCGGAGGCTTCTTTGATGCTTCTGACGGCCATTGCTCCTCATACCCTGAACAGCAGGACTATCGTCCTTCCGGACAATGTAGAGATCAAGGTGGAGTTGGGAAATGGGCATTTGTCAGACCAGGAGGGGGCGGAAGCCACCTTTGATGGTGATACCACGGTAAAATTGAATGTGGGCAACTGTATCCGGATCATGAAATCGAAAAAGATCACCCGTCTGATCAAAATAAATAATACCAGTTTTGTAGAAATTTTACGAAAGAAGATGAACTGATCACTGTTTGGCTGCGGTGCTTTGAAGGACGCGAAAAGTCAGGCGGTAAAAGAAAGGCAGGTTTTATATGAAAATCGGGAGACATGCGAAAATTATTGACCTGATCAGCCGTTACAATATTGAGACCCAGGAAGAGCTGGCGGAGTATCTGACGCGGGAGGGATTTCGGGTAACGCAGGCGACAATTTCCAGGGATATCCGGGAACTGAAACTGACCAAAATATCAGTGAACGGAGGAAAACAGAAATACGCGGTGATGACGCCGGGAAGAGCGGGGATGAATGAAAAGTATCTGAGGGTACTTCGAGATGGATTTGTGTCCATGGATATGGCGCAGAATATTCTGGTGGTCAAGACGGTCTCCGGTATGGCAATGGCCGTTGCGGCGGCGCTGGACGCTATGAATTGGCATGAAGTGGCGGGCTGTATTGCGGGGGACGATACGATCATGTGCGCGATCCGCAGTACTGAGGAGACCATTCAGGTCATGGAAAAGATACGAAAGATCATGAATGGAGAGAACGACTAGGCCAAGATGACTGGGCCGAAAGAGAATAGTGGGCGAGAGTTAAGGAAAAATGTTACTTAGTTTACATGTAAAAAATATGGCGTTAATACAGGATGCAGAAGTGGAATTCGGACCGGGGCTGAATATTCTCACCGGTGAGACCGGAGCGGGCAAATCCATCGTGATCGGATCTGTGAACGTGGCCGTGGGAACCGGCAGCTTCAAAGATTATTTGCCGGAGGGAACCGACTATGCTCTGGTAGAACTGAACTTTACCACAAAGAACAAGGATGTCCTGAAAAAAATGGAACAGATGGAGATCCCGGTGGAGGATGACCAGATCATCATTTCCCGGAAATACCAGAACGGGCGCAGCGTCAGCCGGGTAAATGGAGAGACAGTGAATGTTTCTTTTATCCGGGAACTGGCTGGCGGTCTGATCGATATCCATGGGCAGCACCAGCATCAGTCCTTATTGTATCCTAAATTTCATCTGATGCTTTTGGATGAATTTGCAAAAGAAGACCTGGGAGACCGAAAACAGGAATGTGAGCGGGCTTGTCTGGAGTACCGAAGGATCTGCGCTGAATTGGAACAGGCATTGGCGGATGGTGCCGAACGGGCAAAACAGATCGATTTTTTAACCTATGAAGTAGAGGAAATTGAGGCTGCAGGGCTTCGTGTTGGGGAAGATGAGGAACTGGAGCGGGAATACGTGAAATTGTCCCACGGTCAGAAGATCCTGGAAGCGCTTTCTGAGGCAGCGGAACTGGTAAGCGGCAGTGACGGAGCAGAAGAGCGGATCAGTCGGGCGGTGCGCAGCCTGGGCAGTGTCACAGCCTATGACGAAGGACTGGAGAGCCTCTATCAGGAACTGTCAGAACTGGAAAATCTGGCGAACGATTTTGCCCGGGGATTGTCCGGTTACATGGATGATTTCAGCTATGATGAGCAGGAGTTTTACCGGATGTCAGAGCGTCTGGATCTGCTCAATCGCTTAAAGTCAAAATATGGAAGAACCATTGAAGATATTTTTGCATATCAGAAAGAAAAACAGGAAAAGCTAAACCGACTTACCGATTATGAAAGCTATCTGGAATCGCTGAAGCAAAAAAAAGAAGCTTCGAAAAAGAAACTTTTTGCTGTAGCCGAGGAGATTTCCTCCATAAGAAAAGAACATGCCGGAAAGTTGGCGGATAAGATTACGAAATCTTTAGTGGAACTGAACTTTCTGGATGTGCGGTTCTCCATTGATTTTCAGAAAATGGAAGAGCCAAACACAGGCGGAATGGATGAGGTTTGTTTTATGATCTCCACGAATCCCGGCATGCCGCTTCGCCCTCTTCAGGAGGTGGCTTCCGGGGGTGAGTTGTCCAGGATCATGCTGGCGATCAAATCCGTGATGGCACAAAAGGACGCCATCGGAACCCTGATCTTTGACGAGATCGACACCGGGATCAGCGGAAGGACTGCCCAGAAAGTATCGGAAAAAATGGCAGTCATTGCCAGGGATCATCAGGTTATCTGCATCACGCATCTGGCACAGATCGCTGCTATGGCAGATACCCATCTGGCGATTGAGAAACAGGTAAAAAATGGAAGTACCGTTACTTCTATAAAAATGTTAAAGGAAGAGGAAAGTGTACAGGAACTGGCCAGGATACTGGGCGGAGTGGAACTCACTGACGCGGTATATCAGAATGCCAGAGAGATGAAGGAATTGGCAGAGAAAACAAAAAAATACTAGAGTGGAACCGGCAAATCATCACATACTAAACCTTAGATCAAAGAAAGGATGTGATGAGATGCGGCTGCAAAAGTACAGACGTCTGGTGAGAACTTTGTTTTTACTCAGCCTGACAGGACTGCTTGTCTGCAGTTATTTCTATTTAAGAGATCAGATTCCGGACCATATTTTTGTGGATGAGGGACAGGACGTGCCGGTGCTGTTTCATTCGCCTTATAATACTTTTATAGAGGAAGAGACGGTAGAGGCGGATAGCCAGAATGTCTCGGATATACCAAGAGATAATCTGCATTTATCCGGGCAGACGAGAACCGTACAGTATTCCATTCTGGGGGTGCTGCCGCTAAAAACCGTGGAAGTGGAGACATCGAAGCGCCAGGTGATCAATGCGGGAGGATCACCGGTAGGTATCTACATTAAGACCAATGGTATTCTGGTGATCGGAACAGGCCAGGTGTCCGGTCTGGACGGGCAGACCTATGAGCCTGCGGAACATATTGTAAAAACAGGAGATTATATCATCGGCGCAAACGG
>CACYXH010000047.1 GCA_902778245.1 uncultured Lachnospiraceae bacterium
GAACCGACGTGTCTGCGGTAGGAACTGCTCTGTGGAGGCTGGATGCGTCAGGATTTCATAAAGAAAGACAAAGTGCCAACGATCACTTGACACAAACTTGATTAGGGAACACCTTGACAGAACCTTTTGGGTATGTTAGTTTGGTTTATATGAGAAAACCCGGTGAAGAAAAGAGTACATCCGCGGGCGTTGCTACAGAGAAATCCCGCATGCTGAGAGGGATGTGAAAGAAACGGATGGAAGATGGTTTTGGAGGGGAGTATCTGAGCGGAGGCTGTCAGGTGAGATGAGGTTTTTGCAGAAAACACATCTAAGGTAACAGTGCACAGTGACAGGCGAAGTAAGGATACGACAGGATTCGCCTGTTACAGCGATAGAGTACCGCGGTTCTAAGGAGACGCTTCTCTAAAAGAGCCGGAGCCGGTACTCGATGAGGTTCATGCCGCAAGGTATGGGCGAAGAGAAGTGGTAACACGGGATAATGCCCGTCTTCTGGTTAGAAATGATCAGAAGGCGGGCTTTGCAATTTACGCGAGAAACTCATGGAGCGTGTTTCTCGTTGTTTGAGAGGAGAACTGACATGGAGAAGAAAAAGTATTATATGACTACTGCCATTGCGTATGCATCCGGCAAGCCCCACATCGGCAACACCTATGAGATCGTGCTGGCGGACAGTATCGCCCGCTTTAAGAGAGCTCAGGGGTACGATGTATTCTTTCAGACCGGAACCGATGAACACGGTCAGAAGATTGAACTGAAGGCGAAGGAGGCCGGTGTGACGCCCCAGCAGTTTGTGGACGCCGCAGCCGGGGAGATCAAGCGGATCTGGGATCTGATGAACACTTCCTATGATAAATTTATCCGCACCACGGATGATTATCATGAAATACAGGTGCAGAAGATTTTTAAGAAGCTCTATGAAAAGGGAGATATTTATAAGGGGTATTATGAGGGAATGTACTGTACGCCCTGTGAATCTTTCTTTACGGAGTCTCAGCTGGTGGACGGCAAATGTCCGGACTGCGGACGCCCTGTGACGCCGGCCAGGGAGGAAGCCTACTTCTTTAAGATGAGTAAGTATGCGGACCGCCTGATCGAGCATATCAATACACATCCGGAATTTATTCAGCCGGTGTCCAGAAAGAATGAAATGATGAATAATTTCCTGCTTCCGGGTCTGCAGGATCTGTGTGTTTCCAGAACATCCTTTACCTGGGGCATTCCGGTGGATTTCGATCCAAAGCATGTGACCTATGTGTGGCTGGATGCTCTGACGAACTATATTACTGGCGTTGGCTACGACTGCGGCGGCGAGGGTACGGAGCAGTTTAAGAAAGACTGGCCGGCGGACCTGCATCTGATCGGGAAGGATATTATCCGCTTCCATACGATCTACTGGCCAATTTTCCTGATGGCTCTTGATCTGCCGCTTCCAAAGCAGGTGTTTGGCCATCCTTGGCTGCTCCAGGGCGACGGCAAGATGAGTAAATCCAAGGGCAATGTATTGTATGCCGATGAACTGGTGGATTTCTTTGGCGTGGACGCGGTACGCTATTTTGTGCTGCATGAGATGCCCTTTGAAAATGACGGTGTGATCTCCTGGGAACTGATGGTGGAGCGATTGAATTCAGACCTGGCCAATACACTGGGTAACCTGGTGAACCGTACCATTTCCATGAGCAATAAGTATTTCGGCGGAGAGGTGAGAAGCACAGGGGTGTTTGAACCGGTGGATGAGGAGCTGAAACAGGTAGCTCTTGACACTCCGAAGAAGATTGCGGCAAAGATGGAGGAACTGCGAGTAGCGGATGCCATTACGGAAATCTTTACGCTGTTCAAACGCTGCAATAAATACATTGATGAGACTATGCCCTGGGCTCTGGCAAAGGACGAGACAAAGAAGGACCGCCTGGCGGAGGTGCTTTATAATCTGGTGGAGAGCATTGCCATCGGTGCGGAATTGCTGGAAGCCTTTATGCCGGAGACCTCAGAAAAGATTCTTGCTCAGCTGAATGCACAAAAGCGTGGTTTGGATGCTATGGACGCCTATGGACAGCATGAGTCTGGCAGCCGGGTAACGGAAAAACCGGAGATCCTGTTTGCGCGACTGGACATGAAAGAGGTGCTGGATAAAGTGGAAAAACTGCATCCGCCGGTGGAAGAAGCAGAGGATAAAGCATCCGGTGACGAAAATGAGACCGGGGCTGAGAATCAGGAGGAGGCAGTCATAGATATCGAGCCAAAGGCGGAAATTACCTTTGATGATTTTGAAAAGCTGCAGTTCCAGGTAGGGGAGATCATTGCCTGCGAGGAAGTAAAGAAATCCCGTAAGCTGCTGTGTTCTCAGGTAAAGATCGGCAGCCAGGTGAAGCAGATCGTGTCCGGTATCAAGGCCCATTACACCGCCCAGGAGATGGTAGGCAAGAAAGTGATGGTGCTGGTAAATCTGAAACCGGCGAAGCTGGCGGGCATTGTTTCGGAAGGCATGCTGCTTTGCGCGGAGGATGAAAATGGAGAGCTGGCGCTGATGACGCCGGAGAAGCCGATGCCCTCCGGCGCGGAGATCTGCTGAGAAAAGTCTGATTTTATCAGACTTTTCTCAGCAGCCTCCGGCAGGATCGCAGAAATGCGCAGAGGAAAGCTTGCTTTGCAAGCTGCGCATTTCGCGTCGCTGAGCGCATAAGCGCTCGGCGATTTAAAATGGGTCATGAAAGGAACTATAGAACAGTGATCTTTGATACGCATGCCCATTATGATGATGAGGCGTTTGATATTGACAGGGAGCAGCTCCTTTACTCTCTGAAAGAAGATAAGGTAGAATATGTGGTAAATATGGGCGCGAGCCTGAGGGGAGTGAGGGACAGTGTGTCCCTCGCTTCCCATTATCCTTTCGTTTATGCGGCTGTGGGCATTCATCCGGACGAGGTTGGCTGCATGGATGATGAGGTGATGGGACAGCTGCGCTCCTTGTGCCGATTGGAGAAAACCGTTGCAGTGGGGGAGATCGGACTGGATTACCACTGGAATGTTGAATCAAAAGAGGTGCAAAAAAAATGGTTCGCCGCGCAGCTGCACCTGGCGCAGGAGGTGGGGCTGCCCGTTAATGTCCACAGCCGTGACGCCGCGCAGGATACCTTTGATGTGATCCGAATGGAGCATGCCGGAACCACCGGGGGTATCATCCACTGCTACTCCGGTTCCCTGGAGATGGCGAGAGAGTATGTGAAAATGGGCTATTATCTGGGAATCGGCGGTGTGGTAACTTTTAAGAACGCGAAAACGTTAAAGCAGGTGGTCCGGGAAATCCCCCTGGAATACCTGGTGACAGAGACGGATTGTCCCTATCTTGCGCCGGAGCCATTTCGAGGAAAAAGAAATGATTCCAGAAATATCCGCTATGTGATACAGGAGATCGCAAGGTTGAAAGAGATGGAGGAAATCCGGACAGAAGAAATTTTGTTTGAGAACGCCCGGAAGGTATATGGGGCGCGGACGACGTCTGGGGACGTTTCCTTTAGACCCCGGTATCAATGAAATGAAGGAGGAGCAATGGAGAAATTATCCAACCCTCAGAAGACAATAGAAATTATTAAAAAGTATGAATTCGCGTTTCAGAAGAAGTTCGGGCAGAACTTTCTGATTGATTCTCATGTGCTGGACAAGATCATCGCCGCGGCCGGGATCACGAAAGAAGACTGTGTGGTGGAGATCGGGCCTGGGATAGGTACTTTGACGCAGTACCTGGCGGAGGCGGCCAGAGAAGTGGTGGCGGTGGAAATCGACCGGATGCTGATCCCCATTCTTAAGGACACGCTGGCGGATTACCCTAATGTGACGGTTATCAACCAGGATATCTTGAAAGTGGACCTGGAGGCACTGGTTCGGGAGCATAATGGCGGAAGACCGGTGAAGGTAGTGGCAAATCTGCCGTATTATATCACGACTCCCATTATCATGGGACTGTTTGAACGCCATGTGCCGGTGAGCAGTATCACGGTGATGGTGCAAAAAGAGGTGGCGGAGCGAATGAAAGCCGGACCTGGCACCAAGGATTACGGCGCTCTGTCGCTGGCCGTCCAGTATTTTGCAGATCCATACATTGCGGCCAATGTGCCCCCCAACTGTTTTATGCCGAGGCCCAAGGTGGGCAGCGCGGTGATCTGCCTCACCAGGCATGAGGCTCCGCCGGTGCAGGTGGAGCAGGAAGAGATGATGTTCAAGATCATCCGGGCCTCTTTCAATCAGAGAAGAAAGACACTGGTGAACGGTCTGAAAAATTCTCCGGAGATTCCATACTCCAGAGAGGAAGTTCTAAAAGCACTGCAGAATATGGGGCTGAAGGAGAGCATTCGCGGTGAGGCGCTGACACTGGAGGAGTTCGCGGAACTTACGAACCGGCTGCAGCAAACCGGCCATTCAGGAGCTGTTATAGATGACGGGGCTGCGGTCTGAGTGGTAAATAAAAAATAAGAAGGAGGGATACCGATGTCGGAAGTGAAACACATTACTTATAATTCGTCGGATCGCCTGACAAAGATCCACGCGATGATGTGGGTGCCGGAGGGGGAAGTGGCCGGAGTGCTCCAGATCTCCCATGGAATGATGGAGTTTATTGAGCGGTACGATGGTTTCGCCAGAGCGATGAATGAGAAAGGCATACTGGTGGTGGGCAACGACCATCTGGGACACGGAGCCTCCATCCGCTCCGAGGCTTATTTTGGATATTTTGCGGAGAACGGCGGAAACAGGGCGCTGCTCTCAGATATGAGGGAATTGCAGCAGCGGATACAGGAACAATATCCGAACATACCTTATCTATTGCTGGGACACAGTATGGGTTCCTTCCTTGCCAGACAGTATCTGTGTATGTATGGCAGCAGGCTGGATGGAGCCATTATCTGCGGTACAGCCTGGCATTCCTCACTTGAGGCGGATATGGGAATGTTCCTCTGCCGGGTGCTGGCGAAAAGGAAAGGATGGAATTACCGCAGTCAATTCATTAACCGCATAGCCCTGGGCAGTTACAATAAAAAGTTTGAACCCAGCCGCACGCCGGAGGACTGGCTCTCCAGGGACGAAGCGGTGGTGGATGCTTACCGAAAGGACAAACGGACACGCTTTGTGTTTACTTTGAATGCTTACTACAATATGTTCTACGGACTGCGGTATCTGTGCGTAAAGCGGAACCTGCAGAAGATGCCGAAGGACCTGCCGGTCTTTTTTATCGCGGGAGAAAACGACCCCGTGGGAAATTTTGGCCTGGGAGTAAAAAAAGTAGTGGTTTCGTTCCGCTCCGTGGGCATGAAGCACGTGGAGTGCCGGCTTTATCCGAATGACCGGCATGAGATTTTAAATGAGCTGGATCGTCTGGATGTGTATCAGGATGTATGGAACTGGATGGAATCTATCGTTAAGAGGTGAACGGGAGGCGAGGGAATAAAATATGCGGGCTTTATTTGATATGGACAATGCGTTTTTCCGGGGCATGTCAAAGGTGGCAGACCTTTGTATTTTAAATGTGGTGTTTCTCATCTGCTGCATCCCTGTTTTTACCATCGGGGCGGCAACTACAGCCCTGGCTTATGTGACATTGAAAATGAAAGACGGCGAGGAAGGGTATATTCTGAAATCTTTCTTCCGATCTTTTCGCCAGAACTTTAAACAGTCCACGGTAATCTGGCTGCTGATGGTGCTGATCGGTCTCGTTTTGGGGCTTGATTTTTACATTCTGCGGGGGATGTCGGGCACAGGGACCACGATGATGATGGTGGTGGTTTTCGTGGGAGTATTTCTCTGGTTAATGGTATTTTCTTATGTTTTTCCTCTGCAGGCCAGATTTTATAATACCATCAAGGCAACACTGCGCAACGCGGTTTTGCTGAGCATCGCTAATTTTCCCCGGACGATCTGCATGGTGGCCCTTCAGACAGGCGCAGTTCTGTTGACTTTTTATAATGGAAAAACCCTGGGTTATGGCCTGCTGGCGTGGTTTCTGATCGGGTTTGCGGCAATTGCCCTTGCCAACAGCACACTGCTTTCGCCGGTTCTGAAAAAGCTGATGCCGGCGCAGGAAGACTCGGAAGCTGGGGATAGCTGGACGATTCCGGAAGAGGATATAAACAGCGATACAGCCGCGCCGGAGACAGGAGATGACCATGGAGAGGAATAATGCTCTGATAAAACTGGAGGCACACCTTCACACCGCGGAGGTAAGTACCTGTGCGAAAGATAAAGCGGCGGATATTGTAGCGGCATGTCACGAGAAAGGGTATGGCGCGATTGTAGTCACAGATCACTACATTCCCGGCAAAGACCACGGCCTTCCCGGAGAATTTAAGACGCTGGAAGACCGTCGGCATTTCTTAACCGGTTACCACAATGCAAGGAAGGCGGCCAAAGCGTACGGCATGGTGGTGCTTCCCGGTATGGAGTTTCGGTTGGAACGGGGAATGGAGGATTTTCTGATATATGGAATGGAGGAGCAGGATTTCGATGAACTGCCCGGAGATATGTACCGGTACTCTCTGAAAGAATTCCATGCTTACTGCAGCGAGCATGGCTGGCTGGTCTATCAGGCACATCCTTTCCGGGAAGGACTGACTGTGCAGGATCCCACCTGCCTGGACGGCATCGAAGTGTACAACGGGAATCCGAACAATCTGAGAAAAGATACCAATCACAATGACCTGGCGCTGAGCTTTGCCAGAAAGCACGATCTGCTGGCTGTGGTGGGAACCGACGTCCACAGAACCGGGGATGTGGGCGGAAGCTGCCTTTATGTCCCCGAAGACCTGCTCACGCCCAGAGGGCTGGTAAAATACCTGAAAACCAGGCGGGCGCGGGACTGCGCGATGAGTATTTAGTACGACAGCCTCTTAGTTCAGAAATTACGATAAATTGATGGAAAAGTGGGTTTCTTTTGGTGATATTTACCTATAAAATATAGGTACTATATCATTCATGTATGAGATTGGAGGGTTTTACATGAAAAGAAAATTATCACTTGCATTGGCTGGCACTATGATCCTGAGCCTGTTTGGTTTTGCTCCGGCTGCTTTCGCGAATGACGCGGAATCCATTTCGGATGATCTGGTGAAAGCTGCCCAGGAAGAGGGAGAACTGACGGTGTATGGATCCTGTGAGGAAGAATATCTGGCAGCAGCCTGCCAGAAATTTGAAGATCTCTACGGAATCAAAGTCAGCTATCAGAGGCTTTCCACATCGGAAGTTTACACGAAGATTTCCGAGGAAGCCGGCAACCCGTCTGGTGACGTATGGTTCGGCGGAACCACCGATCCTTACAATGAGGCAGTGGCAGCAGACCTTCTGGAACCGTATGAAGCAGAGAACGCGGTTAATCTGATTTCGGATGACTACAAAGATCCCACCAACTGCTGGTACGGTATCTACAAAGGCATCCTGGGCTTCATGGTTAACACGGAAGAACTGGAGCGTCTGGGATTGGAAGCACCCAAAACGTGGGATGACCTGACAAAAGAAGAGTATCAGGGACTGATCATGCTGTCCAACCCGAATACCGCAGGCACCGCGAAGCTGGTGATCAACACCATGATCCAGATGAAGGGTCACGACGAAGCTATGGAATACTTCAAGGCTCTGGATAAGAATGTTTCCCAGTACACCAAATCCGGTTCCGGTCCGTCCAAGATGGTAGGCCCGGGCGAGTGCGTGATCGGTGTTGGCTTCCTGCATGACGGCATCTACCAGATCCTTCAGGGATATGACAACATTGAGCTGATCGTTCCGGAAGACGGAACCTCCTTTGAGATCGGCGCTACCGCTATCTTTAAGGGATGCGCGCATCCGAATGCAGCAAAACTGTGGATCGAATATGCATTGACTCCTGATTGCGTGAACATTGCCAAAGAAAACGGCTCTTATCAGTTCCTGGTTCTTTCCAATGCGACACAGCCGGAAGAAGCTACGCAGTTTGGTCTGGATATGAACAATACCATCGACTATGACTTTGAAGACGCTAAAAACAATATCGCACAGTATGTAGAAGATTTCTTCGCAGCTCTGGGCGACTCCGCAGACGATCGTTTCATGACGGAGTAAAATGATGGCAAGGTCACAATGTTGTTTGACCAAACATCATAGAATCGTGACTTAGTGAAAGGGCTGTCGCGCTAAACGCATACTTTGCATTTATGCAATATAATGCTTAGCGTGACAGCCCTTTCATAATATAATCCGTAGAAAGGAGAAACTGACATGGCGAAGAGTCAAAATGCCCGGCTGGAGCGGAAAAAGTTTTATTCGGATCCCATTCTGGTTGGCATGATCGTGGTATTACTGATCTTTCTTCTTTTGTTTATCCTGTATCCGCTGCTGATGCTGCTGGTGGACAGCTTTTATACAGAGGGGCGGGTGACCCTGGATGTCTTTAAACGGGTACTCAGCCTGCAGCGTTTCCGCAAAGCGTTTACCAACACACTGGTACTGGGAGTGATCACCGGATTGGCCTCCACGCTGATCGGACTGCTGTTTGCTTATGTGGAAGTGTATGTGAAGGTACGGACAAAAGTTTTGAAACGGCTGTTCTCCGTAGTTTCCATGCTGCCGGTAGTTTCACCGCCGTTTGTGCTGTCGCTGTCCATGATCATGTTGTTTGGGCGCAGCGGTATTATCACCCGATCTCTTCTGAAAATATATGATTCCAACGTATATGGTCTGGGAGGGATCGCCATCGTACAGACCATGACCTTCTTCCCGGTCTGTTATCTGATGCTGAAGGGACTTCTGAAAAACATTGACCCTTCTCTGGAAGAAGCAACCAGAGATATGGGCGCCAGCCGCTGGAAAGTATTTGTCAGCGTGACGCTGCCGTTGCTGCTCCCGGGCCTTGGAAACGCGTTCCTGGTAACCTTTATTGAGTCGGTAGCGGATTTCGCTAACCCGATGCTGATCGGAGGCTCTTACGATACGCTGGCTACCACGATCTATCTGCAGGTGACCGGAGCCTATGATTCCACGGGAGCAGCGGCGATGTCCGTTGTACTGCTGTCACTGACCCTGATACTGTTCCTGATCCAGAAATATTATCTGGAGCGCAAGACGGCGGCTACCCTGACCGGAAAGGCATCCCGAGCGAGAATGCCCATTGAGGATAAGAGCGTCACCGTGCCCTTGACGATTATCTGTGGACTGGCGGCGGCATTTGTGATATTAATGTATATTATGGTTCCCTTTGGCGCGCTGTTTACGCTGTGGGGCAGAGATTATTCCCTGAGCCTGAAATGGTTCCAGTATATGTTCAAGACCAGCGGACTGAAAGCGTTCAAGGATTCCTTTGTTCTGTCCCTGATCGCGGCGCCGCTGACCGCGCTGCTGTCCATGGTCATTTCCTATCTGGTGGTAAAACGAAAGTTTAAGACCAAGGGTTTTATCGAGTTTGTCTCCATGCTGGCCATGGCGGTTCCGGGAACGGTTCTTGGCATCGGCTACATACGAGGTTATGCCAACGGTCTGTTCCGGACCGGTGTTATGGGGGGACTGTACGGCACCGGACTGATCCTGATCATTGTTTTTATTGTGCGAAGCCTTCCTACAGGCACCAGGAGCGGTATTTCCGCTCTGCGCCAGATCGACGCGTCCATCGAGGAATCGGCCTACGATATGGGGGCTAACTCCGCAAGGGTGTTTTTCACGGTAACGCTCCCTCTGATCAAGGATTCGTTTTTCAGCGGCCTGGTAACTGCGTTTGTCCGCAGTATTACGGCAATTTCCGCCATTATTCTGCTGGTTACTCCGCAGTATCTGCTGATCACCTGCCAGATCAACGAGCAGGCGGAAAAGGGAAATTATGGTGTGGCCTGCGCCTACGCCACCGTATTGATCATTATCACCTATGGTATGGTTCTGATCATGAACGGGCTGATCAAGCTGTTCGGCACGAGCCGTAAGATTAAGGAGGAAGATTGAGATGGCAAAGGAAAAGAAAGGTGTAAGGCTGGAACATATTTCCAAGATCTATCAGGATCCGAAGACAAAAAAAGAGTTTTACGCGGTGCATGACACAACGTTAGATATTGAACCGGGAACATTTGTCACGCTCCTGGGGCCATCCGGCTGCGGAAAGACCACAACGCTGCGCATGATCGCCGGTTTTGAGAGCCCGGATGAGGGAGAGATCTACCTGGGAAATGAGGCGATCAACGCCCTGACGCCGAACAAACGTGATACGGCCATGGTATTTCAGAGCTATGCCCTGCTGCCCCACTACAATGTGTTTGACAATGTGGCGTATGGTCTGAAGATCCGAAAGCTGCCTAAGGAAGAAATCAAAAAGAAAGTCATGGATATTCTGGAACTGGTGGAATTAAAGGGAATGGAGTCCCGCATGACGAACCAGCTTTCCGGCGGGCAGCAGCAGCGTGTGGCGCTGGCCCGGGCCTTGGTGTTGGAACCCGGCGTGCTTCTGTTTGACGAGCCTTTAAGCAATCTGGACGCGAAGCTGCGCGTTACCATGAGGACGGAGATCCGAAAGATCCAGCAGAAAGTCGGCATCACGGCTGTCTATGTGACCCACGATCAGTCGGAGGCCATGAGTATCTCCGATAAGATCATTATCATGAGCAAGGGCAAGGTGGAACAGATCGGAACGCCAAGAGAGATCTATTATCATCCTAAGTCCAGGTTTGTGGCGGACTTTATCGGCGAGGCCAATTTCCTGGAGGCTAAGGTGGAGGCCGTAAAGGGGGAGAAGGCTGCGATCACGGTCAGCGGCCAGCCGCTGGAGGTCAACAATTTTGCGGGAGCGAAACCGGGAGATACCGCCTCTTTAGTGATCCGCCCGGAAGCCGCGGGACTGTCAGAGGACGGACTGCTGGACTGCAAAGTCACACTGTCTACGTTCATGGGCTCCTATCAGTATTATCAGGCAAAGGTGGGAGATGTGACGGTACAGATCACCGATTATAACCCTGTTAACAAGAAAATATATGAGGTTGGTGAAAACGTAAAATTGAACTTTGACCCCAACGGAGTTTATATTCTGTGATCCGCAGGAGGATTCTAAGGAAACGATGATTAAATCAGCGTTTGCTTAGGAACAGGGGGTTAAGGGTAAGAACCGTAAGCAGTTTGGAGAAAATTCGGGGATGAAACAGGAAATGCTATGGAGTATAGCTGTGCTCTCAGGCGCAGTGATCACAGTGGTGGCGGGATGGATCCGTTCCAGAAAAATGGCCCAAAAGAGGGCTCTGGACTTTTATACCATTCTCCAGGGAATGGAGAGAGTGCAGGAGGGAAATCTGGATCGGCTGATCGAGTTGGAAGAAGATAATGAATTTCGGCGGATCGCGGACGCATATAATGATATGATCCGCAGCCTGAAGCTTCAGATGGAAAAGAACCAGAAAATGGCGGAGCTGGTGGCAGCCTCACAGGTGAAGCAGCTAGAATCTCAGTTTAACCCGCATTTCCTGTTTAATACCCTGGAAAATATCCGTTACATGTACAAAATAGATGCTGCTATTGCTGAAACCATGATCTTAAGTCTGTCCAATCTGCTGCGGTACAGTCTGGACAACACTTCCGGATTGGTGCCCCTGCAGGAAGATCTGGTTCATCTGAAGAATTATCTTTCTATATTGAAATATCGGTTTAACCGCAGGCTGTCCTACGATATCTCGGTGGCGGAGGAGGCAAAAAGCTGTCTGATCCCGAGACTGATCATCCAGCCGATGATCGAGAACGCGGTGAAATATGGTTTCGGAAATCACAGGACGCTGCATATAGAACTGAAAGCGTACTGTCACGAAGGCAAGCTGACCATTATCTGCCGGGATGACGGCGTGGGGATGACTGCCGGAGAACTGGACCGGATCAGCCGGATACTGGCGCAGGAGGAGAATGGAAGCGGCCATTACGGACTATATAATATCCATCGCCGTCTGCATCTGCTCTACGGAGCTCCTTATGGAGTAGAGATCAGAAGCCAGGAGGGGTATGGGACTACGCTGGTGGTCACTTCTCCGGTCAGGATAGAAGAGAAAGTGTGAAAACATGCTGAGAGTTTTGATCGCGGAGGATGAAGATATCATCCGGAAAGGGCTGGTTTATACAACGGACTGGCTGAGTATGGGCTGCGTGGTGGTGGCGGAAGCTGCCGACGGGCAGGAGGGACTGGAAAAGATCCTGGAGGTGAAGCCGGATGTTGTGATCGCGGACATCTGTATGCCCTGTCTGGACGGGATAGAAATGATCCGGGAAGCCTCGAAGACGGTGAAGTTCAGAAGCATCATCCTCACCAGCTATGCAGAATTTGACTACGCAAAGCGGGCTATCTCCGCCCATGTGGACGAATTTCTGCTAAAACCCGTCAATGAGAGGGAACTGGGAGAACTTCTGCATCGCCTGGCGACGGAGATCGCAGGTGACCGGCAGGCGGATCATGGAGTGGAACTGAATCTTGACCATTACGCCAAAAAGGATCTCTCGGAGAACCATTATGTGGCCAAGACCATCGAAAAGATCCGGAAGGATTATGCCAGCAGGCTGAGCATTGAAGGCATTTCCGAGGAATTGGGGGTCAGCGCCAGCTATCTGAGCAGAAGGTTCAAAGAGGTGACCGGGCAGACCTTTTTGGATTTCCTTAACAAGTATCGGGTCCAGATGGCCATTGCCATGCTAAGTACCGGGCAATATCGGGTGTATGAAATTTCGGAGGCCACGGGATTTACCGACTACAAGCATTTTTGTTCCGTGTTTAAGAAATATACGTTAAAATCGCCGACGCATTTTGCCAAGCGTATTGTAACCTGACTATTATAATCAATATTGTCAAGGAGGGGGATCGGAATGCTAAATATATGGAGCCGGAAGCTGGATGGAACTTCCCAGGCGGCTGTCGTCATCATATCCATCGCTATCATGCTGGCGGGAGGATTTTTGCTGACCCGGGTCACTAAGCGGCTGAGGCTTCCAAATGTCACCGCCTATATTGTCTGCGGTATTCTGATCGGACCGTACTGTCTGAACCTGATCCCGCAGAAGGTGATCTCCGGAACAGATTTCCTGCCGGATATTGCCCTGGCATTTATCGCATTTGGAACAGGTGAGTATTTCCAGATTGAGACACTGAAGAAAAACGGGAAGAAAGTGATCGCTATTACGGTATTGGAGTCCTGCATGGCGGCGGTGTTGATCTTTGCTTTGACTTATGGGATCCTGCATTTGAATCTGGCATTTTCTATTGTGCTGTCGTCACTGGCCACTGCCACTGCCCCGGCTTCCACGATCATGACGATCCGGCAGACGGGAGCGAAAGGAGATTTTGTGGAGACGCTATTGCAGGTGGTGGCGCTGGATGATGTGGTGGGACTGATCCTGTACAGTATCGCCATCTCTATCGCAGTGGCGTCCCTGTCCGGGAGCGGTTTTGCTCTGACCAGTGTTCTCATTCCAATTGGAAAAAATCTTTTGGTCATGGCGATAGGCGGTCTGTTTGGCGTCCTGCTGATGCTGTTCAATATGAGGAGACACTCTACGGACAATCGCCTGATCATTGCCATTGCGCTGCTGTTCGGGTATTGCGGCGTGTGCGCTGTCCTGGACATATCACCGCTGCTGGGCTGTATGCTGATGGGGGCGGTGTATATCAATATGACTCATGATGAGAAACTGTTCCGTCAGCTTAATTATTTCAGTCCGCCCATCCTGTTATTGTTTTTTGTGCGCTCAGGGATCTCCTTTGATCTTGGAGCCCTGTTTCGTCCGTCGGAAAGCATCGGCTCTGTTCCACTGTTTCTGATCGGCGTACTTTACTTTTTTGTACGGATCCTTGGTAAATATTCCGGCGCGTTTCTGGGCTGCCAGACTACAGGAAAATCCCGTAAGATCCGGAATTACCTGGGGCTTGCCCTGATCCCCCAGGCTGGCGTGGCCATAGGGCTTGCGGCTTTGGGCGCCAGGACCATTGGAGGAGAGATGGGAAAAGCCCTGGAGACCATCATTTTGTCTTCCAGTGTACTGTACGAACTGATCGGACCGGGGGCAGCGAAGCTGGCTCTATACCTGTCGGGTTCCTATACCAATAATCTGGAGCAGCTGGTGGAGGTGCCGGAGACAAAAGAAAATGGAGAAGAAAAATCTCAGGTGGAACTGTTGATCGAGCGGATTCATAAGATTCAGGAAGAACTGCCGGATCATACGGTGAATGTCAATGAGGCCGCATTCACAGAGGCTGCCGAGGAACAGTACCGCAGTCTGTATGGCCAGGGAGGCCGCATTCAGGAAGGTTCCCCCATCATGGCCTTAAAAAGGAGGAGATAAGCGTGAGGAATACGGGGTTGATTACAGATCCTATTGCCGAATTACTGGGGGAATGGTCTTTTGGTCTTAATTTCCAATCAATACTGTTTCGCATTGTGTTAGCGGTGCTTTTAGCTGCTATTATCGGCAGCGAGCGTTCCAATAAGCGGCATTCCGCGGGGCTTCGGACATTTATTCTGGTGATGATCGCAGGCATGGATGTGATGATCCTGGATATCTACATCTGGAATATGACCGGAAATAGTATGTTTTTGCTGTCAGCGGCCGCAGTTGTTGCCATCACGGTCCTGAGCATCCACACCATACTTTACAGTTCCAGAAATGAGATCAAGGGTCTTACCACAGCCGCTGCTTTGTGGGAGACTGGCATTATCGGCATGTCTCTGGGCGGCGGTTATTATACCGTTACACTTGTCTCTTTCCTGGTGCTGATGTGTACGCTTTCCTGGTTTCCGTCTTTCGAGGCATATTTAAAAAACCGGTCCAACCATTTTGAAGTTCATCTAGAGCTGACGAACAGCGTGTATCTGCAGGACTTTGTCACAACGATCCGCAGACTGGGACTCACCATAGATGATATAGAGCAGAATCCCGCCTATATCGGGTCAGGACTGAGTGTATATTCCATTTCTATTTCCATCAGCAGTGAAGAACTGAAAAAGTATAAGACACATACGGAAATCATCGAGGCATTGCGGACACTGGAGTATGTATATCACATCGAAGAAATGCACGTGTGAGGAGCAATAGCAGTTTGACAAACGAATAGCTTTATGTATATAATGGAGACTGCGTACTTTCCGGTAGATAAGGGGGGTACACAGTTTCTGTTTTTAATTTTTTCCAAGGAGGAAAAATGGATGTTATACGATAAGGTCGAGACGAATCTGAATTTTGTTGACCGTGAAAAGAGTACGCAAAAATTCTGGAAAGAGAACCGGATTTTTGAGAAGAGCATGGAGCAGAGAGAGGGCGGAGAGACATATACCTTCTATGACGGCCCGCCTACTGCCAACGGCCAGCCTCATATCGGGCATGTGCTGACCCGTGTGATCAAGGACATGATTCCCAGATATCATGCTATGAAAGGCCAATATGTGCCACGTAAAGCCGGTTGGGATACCCATGGACTTCCGGTGGAACTGGAAGTGGAGAAGCAGATTGGCATCGAAGGTAAGGATCAGATCGAAGCCTACGGCATCGAGCCTTTCGTGAAGAAATGTAAGGAGAGTGTCTGGAAATATAAGGGGATGTGGGAGGAGTTCTCCGATGTCGTGGGTTTCTGGGCGGATATGGACGATCCTTACGTGACATACTATGACGATTATATTGAGTCTGAGTGGTGGGCGCTGAAGACCATCTGGGATAAGGGCCTGCTCTACAAGGGCTTTAAAGTAGTTCCCTATTGTCCCCACTGCGGTACGCCGCTGTCTTCCCATGAGGTGGCTCAGGGCTACAAGACATTGAAGGAGCGTTCTGCTGTGGTCCGCTTCAAGGTGAAGGATGAGGATGCTTATTTCCTGGCATGGACCACCACGCCATGGACGCTTCCCTCCAACATTGCACTTTGCGTGAACCCGGAGGAGACCTATGCCAAGGTAAAAGCGGCAGACGGGTACACTTATTATATGGGCAAAGAACTGCTGGATACCGTTCTGTCCCCGCTGGCGGAGGATGGGGAGAAGGCTTACGAGATCCTGGAGACTATGACAGGAAAAGATCTGGAATACAAGGAGTATGAGCCTCTGTACCAGGCAGCGGCTGATGTAGTGACGAAGCAGCATAAAAAAGCCTTCTTTGTTTACTGTGATGATTATGTGACCATGTCCGACGGTACCGGTATTGTTCATATTGCCCCGGCTTTTGGTGAGGATGACGCCCGGGTGGGAAGAAAATATGATGCTCCTTTTGTGCAGCTGGTGGATGAGAAAGGCTGCTTAAAGCCTGAGACACCCTTTGGCGGTATGCGCTGCAAACCCACCAAGAAGGAAATGGAGGAGGGAGCTATCAGTGCGGATCCGGAGGTTTTAAAAGATCTCTCCGAGAAGAAACTTCTATTCTCCGCGCCGAAATTTGAGCATGATTACCCCCATTGCTGGCGCTGTGATACGCCGCTGCTTTATTATGCGAGAGAATCCTGGTTCATCAAGATGACTGCGGTTAAAGATGACCTGGTGGAGAATAATAAGAAGATCAACTGGATCCCGAAGAACATCGGCGAAGGCCGTTTCGGAAACTGGCTGGAGAACATTCAGGACTGGGGCATTTCCAGAAACCGTTACTGGGGAACTCCGCTGAACATCTGGGAATGTGAGTGCTGCGGAAAGCAGATTTCCGTGGGGAGCCGCCAGGAACTGAAGGAACTTACCGGCCGGGAGGATGCGCTGAATGTGGAGCTTCACCGCCCGTATATCGACGCCTATGAGATTCCCTGCCCGGACTGCGGCAAACCCATGAAGCGTGTGCCGGAAGTGATCGACTGCTGGTTTGATTCCGGCGCAATGCCCTATGCCCAGCTGCATTATCCGTTTGAAAACCAGGAACTGTTTGAAAAATGGTATCCCGCGGCATTTATTTCTGAGGCTGTGGATCAGACCAGAGGATGGTTCTATTCCCTCCATGCGGAGGCGACCCTGCTGTTCAACCGTCCGGCTTACGAGAACGTGATCGTCATGGGCCTGGTACTGGATGAGAACGGGGAAAAGATGAGTAAGTCTAAGGGAAATTCCGTAAGCCCCATGGAGGCGCTGGGCACTTACGGCGCGGACGCGATCCGGTGGTATTTCTATACCAACAGCGCTCCGTGGCTGCCCAACCGTTTCTATGGCAAGGCAGTGCAGGAAGGACAGCGCAAGTTCATGGGTACGCTGTGGAACACCTACGCGTTCTATGTACTCTACGCCAACATTGACAATTTCAACCCCGTGGATCATACCCTGGATTATGAAAAACTGTCTGTTATGGACAGATGGCTGCTGTCCAAAATGAATACCATGGTGAAGATGGCGGACGCGGATCTGGCGGCTTATAAGATTCCAGAAGCCGGAAGAGATCTGGAGAGCTTCGTGGACGATATGAGCAACTGGTATGTGAGACGCTGCCGTGACCGTTTCTGGGCAAAGGGAATGGAGCAGGATAAGATCAATGCTTACATGACTTTGTACACAGCCCTGGTGACGCTGTGCAAGGCGGCTGCTCCCATGATTCCGTTCATGACGGAGGAAATTTACCAGAATATCGTTCGAAAAGTAGATGAAGCTGCTCCGGAGGACCAGATCGACGCGGAGCTGGAAGATAATATGGACGAGGTCCTGAAGATCGTTGTCATGGGCCGCGCCTGCAGAAATACAGCGAATATTAAGAACAGACAGCCCATCGGACAGATGTTTGTGAAAGCGAATCAGGCTTTGCCGGAGTTTTTCGCGGACATTGTGAAAGACGAACTGAATGTGAAGAAGGTTGTCTTCACGGATGATGTTCGCTCCTTTACCTCTTACAGCTTCAAACCGCAGCTTAAGACGGTAGGTCCCAAGTACGGCAAGCTGCTGGGAGGCATTCGGCAGGCATTGCCGGCGCTGGACGGAAACGCCGCTATGGATGAACTTAACGCCAATGGCGCGCTGAAGCTGGATATCAATGGAAATGAAGTTGTTCTGACCAAGGAAGACCTGCTGATCGAGACTGCCCAGATGTCAGCAAGATCCAGACCATGAGAAAAGAAGCCGGTTTTGAAGTGATGGATAAGATCCGTATATTTGCCAGCGGAAATGAAACTATCGGACACATCCTTGACAAATTCCGGGAACAGATTCAGAATGAAGTGCTGGCACAGTCCATCGAGCTGAACCAGGTTCAGGGCTACCAGAAAGAATGGAATATCAATGGTGAGAAAGTCGTGTTGGGTGTGGAGAAGTTAGCTTAAGTGGTTGTTTGGGGGAATAACGCTTAGTGTTAAGGAGACCTGTTATGAGTAATAATGTAATTGACAAAGAAGTGTTTAAAAACCGGGTAAAAGAAGTGGTGAAAACTCTTTACCGGACCACCCTGAAAGAAGCTACCAAGCAGCAGCTGTTCCAGGCGGTATCTTACGTTACGAAAGATACGATCGTAGATAACTGGTTAGCCACTCAGAAACAGATCGAGGAAGATGATCCCAAGATGCTCTATTATATGTCCATGGAATTTCTGATGGGCCGCGCTTTGGGAAACAGCCTGATCAACCTGACTGCGTACAAGGATGTAAAAGAGGCGCTGGAGGAACTGGGGCTTGACCTGAACGCCATTGAGGATCAGGAGCCGGATGCGGCTCTGGGCAACGGCGGTCTTGGCCGTCTGGCAGCCTGCTTCCTGGATTCGCTGGCTACCCTGGGTTATGCTGCCTATGGCTGCGGTATCCGCTACCGTTACGGCATGTTCAAACAGAAAATTGAGAATGGTTATCAGATAGAAGTACCGGATAACTGGTTAAAGGATGGGAATCCCTTTGAGCTGCGCCGTCCGGAGTACGCGAAAGAGGTAAAGTTTGGCGGCTATGTGCGGGTGGAATACGACGAGAGTACGAGACGCAACCGCTTTATCCAGGAAGGGTATCAGTCCGTGCTGGCAGTTCCCTTTGATATTCCTGTCGTAGGTTACAATAACAATATGGTAAATGCTCTGCGGGTTTGGGATGCGCAGCCCATCAGTGATTTTCATCTGGACTCCTTTAACAAGGGGGATTACCAGAAGGCGGTGGAGCAGGAGAATCTGGCCCGGAACATCGTGGAAGTCCTGTACCCCAATGACAATCATTACGCCGGCAAGGAACTGCGCCTGAAACAGCAATATTTCTTTGTATCTGCCAGCGTTCAGGCTGCCATTGAGAAATATAAAAAGAAACACAGCGATATCCGTAAATTCTACGAGAAGGCCACCTTCCAGATGAACGACACACACCCCACCGTGGCCGTGGCGGAATTGATGCGTATTTTGCTGGATGAGGAAGGCTTAGAATGGGATGAGGCATGGGAGGTTACCACAAAAACCGTGGCTTACACAAACCACACCATCATGTCGGAAGCCCTGGAAAAATGGCCAATTGAGCTGTTCTCCAGACTGCTCCCCCGTGTCTACCAGATCGTGGAGGAGATCAACCGCAGATTTGTGAATGAGGTCCAAAAGAAATATCCGGGCAATCAGGATAAGATCGCCAAGATGGCAATCATCTATGACGGGCATGTAAAGATGGCGAATCTGGCCATTGTGGCCGGTTATTCTGTGAACGGCGTAGCAAGACTGCACACGGAGATCCTGAAAAATCAGCAGCTGAAGGATTTTTACCAGATGTTCCCGGAGAAATTCAATAACAAGACCAACGGTATTACGCAGAGACGTTTTCTGCTTCATGGCAACCCGCTGTTGGCGGATTGGGTAACCGGGCACATCGGTGATGAGTGGATTACAGATCTTCCCCAGATCGCAAAGATGAAGGTCTATGCGGATGATACTAAGGCACAGCAGGAATTTATGAATATCAAGTATCAGAATAAGCTGCGCCTGGCAAAATACGTCAAAGAACACAACGGTATCGACCTGGATCCCCGATCCATTTTTGATGTGCAGGTGAAGCGGCTTCATGAGTACAAACGTCAGCTGATGAACATTCTGCATGTGATGTACTTGTACAACCAGATCAAGGATCATCCGGAGATGGACTTCTATCCGAGAACATTCATTTTTGGTGCGAAGGCAGCAGCCGGTTATCGCCGTGCAAAGCAGACCATTAAATTAATCAATAATGTGGCGGATGTGATCAACAACGATAAATCCATCAACGGCAAACTGAAAGTGGTCTTCATTGAGGATTACCGGGTGTCCAATGCAGAAATCATCTTTGCTGCTTCCGATGTCTCTGAGCAGATCTCAACAGCAAGCAAGGAGGCGTCTGGCACCGGAAATATGAAGTTCATGCTAAACGGGGCACCTACCATTGGAACTATGGACGGCGCTAACGTGGAGATCGTGGAAGAAGTAGGGGAGGAGAATACGTTCATCTTCGGATTGTCCTCTGATGAGGTTATCAATTATGAGCGCTACGGCGGTTACGACCCCACTTATTATTTCAACAATGATCAGGATATCCGCCGCATACTGATGCAGCTTATCAATGGGGAATATTCCAACGGTGATATGCAAATGTTCCGTGAGATTTACGATTCGCTGCTGAACACGAACTGCAGTGACAGGGCGGATACCTACTTCATTCTGGCAGACTTCAAGTCCTATGCATCGGCTCAGAGAAGGGTAGAGGAAGCGTACCGCGACGAGAAACGCTGGGCCAAGATGGCGATCCTGAATATGGCCAGCAGCGGAAAATTCTCCTCTGACCGTACCATCCAGGAGTACGTGGATGATATCTGGCATCTGGACAAGGTGACGGTTGAGGTTGACCCGGAGAGTTTTGAAAAATAATTCGCAAAATATGGAATAAAACAAGATAACCCCGCATATAATTAACACTGGGAGGCGTATGCTTTTCAGTGTTTTTATATGCGGGGTAATTTTCATGGAGGATCATACATATTTTATTTCTGAGGTTTCCAGGATGATAGGAGTGGAACCTCATGTACTGCGGTACTGGGAAGAGGAACTGAATTTAAATATTGCCAGAAACAGCCAGGGCAAGCGCTGTTATGTGCAGACAGATGTGGATTTTTTCCGGGAAGTGAAGTATTGGAAAGACAAGGGGATGCAGCTGAAGGCGGTAAAAGAGGTGTTGGATCACGGGAATGTGCTGTTTGGAGGAGAGACGGAGACTATTTCCGGGGAGGAGATACCGGGTGAAGCGTTTTCTATCGTGACGGTAGAACCTCCCTCCGATTCCAGACAGAAATTTGAGCAGATCCTGGATGAAATTGTGGGGCAGGCATTGGAACGCAACAATGAGAAATTGCTGCATCAGATCTGCGATGCACTTTCTCAGGAACTGGAGGATCGGCTGGAAATGAAGCTGGAGGAGCTGCTGCAAAGGGAGCTTTTGCAGGAGATGCTGCAGGAAGGAGAACGGGAGGCTGCAGCTGCCAGAAACGAGGCGAAAGCAGGGTGGTGGACCAGACTGCGCAAAAGAAAAAAGCTGTTACCCTAAGCATTTTATGCAATAATATGCCTTTTGGGAACACCCACTACGTAATGACGGCTTGTAAGGAATCATGTCTGATGAAAACACAGTTTCCTACCTTCACTTTGCTGCGTTACATTTGCTCGGACATCGTTCGCAATAAAAGCGTTTGCTCCTCGTCCGAGCACGTAACTTGCAAAGCTTAGTCAGAAACCTATCGTTTTCGTCAGACATGATTCCTTCACAAGCCGCACCGTAACGCTTTGGATTGCAGACAGTATGCTTGTACACAAAACGATCGTCGTGCGAGTGAACTCTTGCCAAAACCTTGCCG
>CACYXH010000048.1 GCA_902778245.1 uncultured Lachnospiraceae bacterium
AAGGGAATCTGTAGTAGAAAGGAGGGCAAAGCTATGTTGACGATTGAAGGATTGATTGCGGTAATCAGCCTCGCGCTGACCGCGTTTGCTCTTGGATACGCCATCGGATGCGATGATAGAAAGAACTCACAGGAATGGCCGCCCCGGTCTGACAAACTAGGCGGCTATTCTTAGCTTAACTTATGTCGGGCCAGCCATCTATCGGCGGCACCTTTTTCTACAACTACTATAGCATGAGTATTCAATTATTTCAAGACGATTTTATACCGAACCGCTTCTTGACCTCGTGTTTGGAATGAGCTATAATGAGTCCAAAGGCTAATTTACCGAAGGAGAAATCTAAAAAATGAAGAGATGTATGTATTGTGGGAATGAAAATGACGATACCAGTCTGAACTGTTCCAAATGCGGCAACCGTCTGCTGGACACTCCGACCCCATCTGCGGTGGAGACAGAAGTGCCGGAAGAAGCTGCTCCGGGGGCGGAGACGGCTCCTGCGACAAAAGATGCGGTAGAACAGATACCTGAGAACCAACAGGCATCAGCAGAGCCATTATATGACGCACCTGCGGAAGCTGCAGGAAAGGATATTCCTGATTTCCTGGACAATCAGGGTCAGGAGGTGGCATATCAGGCGGAACCCAATAATTCTTATGATCAGCAGAGTGGCCAACAGTACGGCGGGTATGAGCAGCAGTACGGCAATGAACCGCAGTACGATCAGCCGCAGTATGCGGCTCGTCCGGATGTGCAGTATGGGAACGGTTATCCTTACGGATACGCGCCAAGCTATGGTGCGCAGCCGGAGGTGCAGCAGCAGTACGGCGGTCAGGCTTACGGTTATCAGGGACAGGCTCAGCAGTATGGTTTCGCAGCACAAAATCAGGCTCAGAGCATTCATGACTATGGACGAGCACAGCAACTGTCGGGCGGAAGTGCCAGAACGGTTATGCAGAAGGCCAGGAGAAGAGTGAAATCTCCACTGTTTTTTCTGGTGGTACTGCTCCACACGATCTTGACCGTTGCTTCTATATTAAATTTGGTGACCGGAAATGTATTGTATAACCTGAATGTGATGCAGAACAGCCTTCAGAAAACAGTTGGAAATAATCTGGCAGTCACCTACATGAACACAGTGATCGATCTGATCGAGGGGGCAAGCAAGACAACCATCTTGGGCGTTGATTTTGCCCTTTGTCTTCCAAGTGTGTTGGTGTGCCTTGGTTTGTGGCTGATGTTCATAAAGACCACCGTTTCCAAAGAAGAGATTTCCACCGGAGGATATACCCTGACTAAAGTGATGACACTCCTGCAGTTTATTGCAATTTGTTTAGTACTGACGGCGGGGCTGATCTTCTCCGTTGCATTTGTCGTGGCAGCCGGGGCAGGTGGAACTGTTGCCACGATCATTGCAGGTATTATTCTGCTGGTGATCATGATTCTCTTTTCTGTGTTGACGATTCTGTTTTTTGTACAGTTGCTGCATGCGCTGAAGGTAATTAAGTGGAATGCCAAGAACGGAACAGACAAGGGCCGGATTTCCACTTATGTACCGGTGATCGGGATCCTGCTCAGCATTGCTACGGGACTTAGTATGATCCCAATGGCACCCAATGATTATATTGGATTGGCGAATCAGGCAGCCAGCGCGGCCTGGATGCTGTTTGGCAGCATCTGGCTGCTGGTATACCGGGCGAAAGTGAGAAGATAGATATTTTGAGGGAGGACACAAGATAATAAGGGGAGAATCCAAGTGAAAAAAGTTAAGGTACTAAAGGTAATCATCATTATCTGTCTGATTTTGCTGGCGGGATTGGGGATAACTGCGGGCATATATTTGAAGCAACAGTGGGACAGAACAAATTACTTTGAAAATACAACTATCAACGGGTATGATGTATCGGAGATGGAGCCGCAGGATGTGCTGGGATTGCTGGTGGCAGATTACAGCGCTCCAAAGGTTATGCTGATGGAAAAGGGAGAGGAGGCAATGTCCGCCTCTCTGGCTGAATTGGGATACGAGGTGGATCAGGAGGCGCTTCTTCAGGGACTTCAGGATGCGTTGAAAAGACAGAAAACCAGTGTCACTGTCCTTGTGGAAAGCCTGATGAACGGAAACAGTTTCCAGGTGCCGGTTCTGTTTTCTTTTGATGAAGAAAAATTTGTTTCCGCAGTGAACAGCGGAGCTCTGCAGGAAGAGCGTATTGTCAGTGTTGATGCTCAGATGCGCTATGACGCGGCGAACAAAAATTACTACATGGAACCGGAAATCTACGGTACGGAGTTTGAGGATGGGGATCTTCAGCAGATCGTGAAAGAACAAGTCGATTCTCTTGTGGCGAATGCATATCCGCAGCAGGATCTGACCATCGACATTCCGGAAAGCATCTACATAAAACCCCAGGTGACACAGGATGATGTGGAATTAAATAATCTCTGCAACCTGTACAACCAGTATGATAAGGCAAAAATTACCTACCTGTTCGGGGAAGAAAAGGTCGTGGTGGACTGGGATACCATCCAGAACTGGCTGATCATTGAGGATGGTGATGCCAGATTGGACGAAGAGTCCATTTACAATTATGTCATCAGTCTTGCAGCAAAGTATGATACCAGATATTATGACCGCAAGTTCCACACCTCGCTGGGTACGGATATTGTGATACCTTCTTCTGAAAATGACTATGGTTACACCATCTATCAGGACGGTGAGTTCTCTCAGCTGGTCTCGGATATCAAAGGAAACGCCCAGGTGGAGCGGGAGCCGGTGTACTTTTCCACGGATGGAAATTATGGAAATCCGGTGTATTACCGTAGAAACGGTACAGATGATCTGGCGGGCACTTATGTGGAAGTGAATCTGACCAGGCAGCATCTGTGGTTCTACAAAGATGGAGAACTGATCGTGGAATCCGATCTGGTATCCGGCAGTGTGGCAAAGAAATCCGAGACGAAAACGGGAGTGTTCCCGTTGGCTTACAAGGAAAGCCCGTCCATTCTGCGGGGGGCGGACGCTGCGAATGGATATGAAACGGAAGTGAAATACTGGATGCCCTTCTACGATGGACAGGGACTTCACGATGCAGACTGGAGATCCGCGTTTGGCGGAAACATCTATCAAACCAACGGTTCTCATGGCTGTGTGAATCTTCCGCCGGAAACAGCGCGGAAAATTTATGAAAACATCGAGGCCGGGGTGGCGATCATCTTATATAAGTGAATTTATGGGGGCGTTGTACTAAATGCATAATTTGCGTAAATATAGTTTTCTGAGAGCCTCGTCATGCGTTGGCACTTCCTGGCTGCAAGCCTATGCGCAGCAGACAGGTTAGTATCCATTACGCATGGCGGGCAGCGGGAGCGTTTATCAGAAAACTATATTTATGTAATAAAATGCTTTGTGCAACGCCCTCATTTTACGCGAACAGAATATTGTGTTTTCCAAAAAGTGATAGTATAAAGTATGGCTGCGCCGGATAGAATCAATCAGGGCCATTTTTATAAGGAGTTTGTCATGGATAAGAAAAACAGAAAAAACAGGATCGATAGAGATCCAGTAAAGATTGCGCTTGTCAGTCTGGCGGCAGTGGCGGTGATTGCCTATGTGATAGTGGCGATATTCTACAACAGCCATTTTTATTCCGGTTTTAAAATTTACGGGATTGAATGTGGCGGCAAGACTTCTGAGCAGGTCAGACAGGAGGTGATCGCCAGAATCAATGCCTACACGCTGACTTTAGAGGAGCGAGGCGGACTGCAGGATGTGATCACGGCAGGTCAGATCAGTCTGAAATATCAGGACGAAGGCGGTATTGAGCTTCAGATGAAACGGCAAAGGTCGTACCTGTGGCCGGTGATGATGTTTTTGCGCAGATCCTCCAGCCCGGTGATAAAAACCATCTATAACAGGGATAGTATTGACGGGGTCATGAACCAGATGAACGCATTCCTTCCGGAGAATGTGGTAGCGCCTCAGGATGCCCATCCCGGAGATACAGAAGAGGGCTATGAAGTAGTTCCTGAGGTGATGGGTACCACTTTGGATTATGAAAAGACGAAGGCAGTTATCCTGGAAGCACTGGATCAGGGAATGAATGCCACATCGCTGGACGAGGCAGGCTGCTACATTGACCCTGTGATCTATCGGGATAATGAGGAATTGAAGGCAGAGGTGGAGGAATTAAACAACCTCCTGACTGCCCGCATTACTTATGATTTTTCTGACCGCCAGGAGGCGGTGACCCCATCCGTGATCAAAGAATGGATTGAAAAGGACGAGAACGGCCGGTATTATATTGATGATAATCATGTATTGGCTTATGTGCAGCAGTTGGCGGAGAAATACGATACCTTTGGCGGAGTGAGAAATTTTCACACCAGTATAGACACAGATATTCAGCTTTATGGCGGAGATTATGGGTGGAGCATCGATCAGAATACTACCGCGCAGATTTTGGCGGAAGATGTAAAGAATGGAAAGACGGAGACTATTGAGCCGCAATATATTTATACTGCCCAGAGCAGAGCGGAGAACGATATCGGGGGTACTTATGTGGAAATCTGTATTTCCAGACAGGAAATGTGGTGCTACCAGGACGGCAGTCTGGTGGTGGATACCCCGGTGGTGACCGGCAATCCCAACAAAAATAATGGAACACCCTCCGGAGGCGTATGGGCCATTGACGCTAAGATGCGGGATTATACGCTCCGGGGCGAGGGCTACGCTGCGCCTGTGGATTACTGGATGCCGTTTAATGGAAATATTGGGATCCATGATATGCAGAACCGTTATTACTTTGGAGGAACCATCTATCTTTCCAATGGTTCCCACGGATGTATCAATACGCCGTACCAGGCGGCACAGACTATTTATGAGATTGTATCCATCGGAACACCGGTGATCGTCTACGATTAACCATAGAGAAATACGGGAGAGGAAAAATGTATCAGTATTTATTGTTTGATCTGGATGGAACGCTGACAGATTCCCAGGAAGGAATCACGAAATGTGTCCAATACGCACTGCACAGTTTTGGGGTAGAGGAGCCCGATCTGGAGAAACTGAGACCTTTTATCGGACCGCCCCTCATTGATTCCTTTATGGAATTTTATGGCTGGACTGAGGATCAGGCCAGGGCAGGTACACAAAAATATAGAGAGCGGTTTGAAATCAGGGGGATGTTTGAAAACAGAGTATATGGGGGCATTCCAAAGACGCTGGAGGTGCTGCGGGAACATGGAAAGCATCTTGTGATCGCTTCCTCCAAACCCGAAAAATATGTGAAAACTATTCTGGAGCATTTTGATCTTCGGAAGTATTTTCTCGAAGTTGTGGGTGCCAGTATGGATGAACAGAGAAATTCTAAGGCGGAGGTCATCCGGGAGGCATTTCGCCGACTCGGTATTTCAGAGGAGAAAAAGAGTCAGGCATTGATGATAGGAGACCGCAGACATGACGTGGAGGGAGCAAAACTTTGCGGCATTGATTGCCTTGGCGTGTACTATGGCTTTGCAGATCCAGGAGAACTAGAGGAGGCAGGGGCCAGATATATTGTCCATACCGTAGCGGAGATGGAGGAACTTCTGCTGACAATTTAATAGCGGGAAATAATAATTATTTGAGGAGGGGAATTGTGAATAAGAAAAACGATGGGTATGACAAAGTATTTCGGGCATTGGGGGATGTACATAGAATTGAGATTTTGGATCTGCTGATGGAGCGGGAAATGAATGCAGGGGAATTGCTGGAAGCGGTGGATGTAGTGCAGTCTACGTTGTCCCATCACATGAAGAGCCTGTGCCAGTCCGGACTGGTGACGGCCAGAAAGGATGGGAGATGGACTTACTACGCTGTGTCCATGGAGCGTGTTCAGGAGGCGCGGCAATTTCTGAAAAGGTATCTTGACGGGGAGACCCCGGAACAAGACAGCAGCGCGCCGGTGCAAGAATCCATATTGGCGCAGAAGGATGCAATAGCAAAGAAGACGGCGCCGATTCAAAAAGCAGGAGTGATTGATTACTCGAAGAAGAAAGAAGAAACAGAGAAAGAAAAGCCCGAAAAGGAAAGACCAGAAAAAATACAGAAAATTAAGAAGGAAAAGAGTAGAGGCGGAAAGAAAGAGAATAAAAAGGACGAAAAAAAGAAGGGAAAGAAGCAGAAGAAAAATGGCAAAAAATAAAGAGATAAAGACAAATGCCATGCGCATTCTGGAAAGACAGAAGATCCCCTATCAGGTCATGACTTATGAGTGTGATGAGTTTGTGGACGCGCTGAAGATCGCGGATCAGCTGGGGCAGCCTTATGAGAAGATGTATAAAACCCTGGTGACGATGGGAAGCAGCAAAAATTATTTTGTTTTTGTCATCCCCATTCGCCGGGAACTGGACCTGAAGAAGGCAGCCCGCTCTGTGGGAGAGAAATCGGTGGCGATGATCCATGTGAAGGAGATAAATGCGGTTACCGGTTATATCCGGGGCGGATGCACTGCCATCGGCATGAAAAAACAGTATGTCACCAGGATCGATGAAAGCGCAGAAAAACTGGAGACTATGATTGTCAGCGGCGGAAAGATCGGCGCGCAGATCGAATTGAAACCGGAGGATCTAAGGCGGGCGTCTGGAGGGGAATTTGCGGATATTATTGCTTAGGGAACCTCCCCCACTACCTCAGACATCAGCGTCGTAAGACGCGGCAGACGTGCGCAGCACGGATGGTCTGAGGTCTGCTGGCGGAGGAGCCGTGAATAGTAACCCTGATTTCCTTGGCTATGCAGCTCCAAGAATTGACAAACCCATGGATTTACGCTATAGTATCAAAAAACACGAACCAGGAGGAGAAAGAATATGCTAAATGATTTGGACAGAAAAGACAGAGATGATCGCCTGAGTGAATTGGTTCGGTATTGTTTGATATCCAGCGCCCTGGATCTGAATCTTTACCAGGAATATGATGTAAAACGTGGACTGCGCGAATCCAACGGAAAGGGTGTTCTCACCGGATTGACAGAGATTTCCGATGTGGTGGCTTATACGTCAGTTGAGGGCAAGAAAGTACCTATAGACGGTGAATTGTACTTTCAGGGCTATGATGTAAAAGAATTGATCAGGGGCTTTAAAGAACGAAGATTTAATTTTGAGGAAGCCACCTATCTGCTTTTGTTCGGCGAGCTTCCGAACAAAAAGCAATTACATGAATTTATTGATCTTTTGGGACAGTACCGGGAGCTGCCCAGCAAGTTTGTGAGGGATGTTATCATGAAAGCACCCAGCGCCAATATTATGAACGGCCTGCAAAAGAGTGTGCTTACCCTCTATTCTTATGATGATAACCCGGATGATACTTCTATCCCCAATGTGCTACGCCAATCATTGACCCTGATCGCCACTATGCCGTTGATCTCAGTGTACGGTTATCAGGCATACCAGCACTATCACAATGACAAAAGCTTGGTGATCCGCTATCCCAAACCGGAACTTTCCACTGCGGAAAATATCCTGAGAATGATGAGGGATGACGGAGCTTACACAGAGTTGGAAGCCAGAGTTCTGGATATCTGCCTGGTGATCCATGCGGAGCACGGCGGCGGAAACAACTCCAGTTTTACCACCCATGTAGTATCTTCCACCGGCACCGATACGTACTCTGCGGTGGCGGCTTCCCTGGGTTCCCTGAAAGGACCGAAACACGGCGGCGCGAATCTGAAAGTGGAAAATATGTTCAGTGATATCAAGGAGCATGTGCCGGACTGGAGTGATGAGAACGCGCTGCGGGATTATCTGCAGAAGATTATTAATAAAGAAGCCTTTGACGGCAGCGGCCTGATCTATGGAATGGGACATGCGGTTTATACGCTTTCTGATCCCAGAGCGGTTATCTTGAAAGAGTATGCCAGAAGTCTGTCGGAGGAGAAGGGACTTCAGGAAGAATTTCACTTATATGAATCGGTGGAACGCATGGCGTCGGAGCTTCTGACCAGTCACAAAAAATTGTCCAAACCCATCTGCTGCAATGTAGATTTTTACAGTGGGTTTGTGTATTCTATGCTTGGCATTCCCACTCAGCTTTTCACGCCGATCTTTGCCATCGCCCGTATCTCCGGCTGGTGCGCGCACCGGATGGAAGAATTGGTAAATGGCGGTAAGATCATCCGTCCGGCTTATAAGTATGTAGGACATCACAAGGAGTACTGTGAACTAAATGACAGAAATTGGTAAAATTGAAAATATGGAATAGACGGATTAAATAAAACGGTATATGATATAGGTAAGCATGTTCACAGTAAAACCAAACTTCTATTAGAAAGGGAAATGCTATGACTACACTGGAATTGCAACAAATGGCGAATGAGGTTCGCAAGGGTATCGTTACAGCCGTACACAGTGCCAAGGCTGGTCACCCGGGAGGATCGCTGTCAGCGGCGGATGTTTTTACCTATCTGTACTTTGAGGAGATGAATATCGATCCCAAAGATCCGAAAAAGCCGGACAGAGACCGCTTTGTACTCTCCAAAGGACATACAGCTCCCGGCTATTACTCCGCCCTGGCGCTCAGGGGATTCTTTCCGGTGGAAGATCTGCCCAGTCTGCGTCATATTGGCTCTTATCTGCAGGGACATCCCTGTATGCAGCACACTCCGGGTGTGGATATGTCCTCAGGATCCCTGGGACAAGGTATCTCAGCAGCTGTGGGCATGGCCCTTGCAGCCAAGCTGGATGGAAAAAATTATCGTGTGTACACACTGCTGGGAGATGGGGAAATCCAGGAAGGACAGGTGTGGGAGGCATCTATGTTTGCCGGACACCGGAAACTGGACAACCTCTGTGTGATTGTAGATAATAATGGATTGCAGATTGACGGAAATGTTGCTGATGTCTGCTCCCCTTATCCCATTGATAAAAAATTTGAAGCTTTCAATTTCCATGTGATCAATGTAGCGGATGGTAACGATATGGAGCAGCTCAGGGCAGCCTTTGAGGAGGCGAAGACCGTAAAGGGAATGCCGACCGTCATTATCATGAAAACGGTAAAAGGGAAAGGCGTTTCCTTCATGGAAAACCAGGCATCCTGGCATGGGAAAGCCCCCAATGATGAGGAGTATGCTGTGGCCTTGGCGGATTTGCAGAAAGTGGGGGAAGCATTATGTCAGAGGTAAAGAAGATCGCTACGAGAGAGAGTTATGGAAATGCCTTGGTCGAGCTTGGCGCGAAACATGAGGAAGTGGTGGTTTTGGACGCAGATCTGGCGGGCGCCACCAAAACCGGCGTATTTAAGAAAGCTTTCCCGGAACGTCATATTGACTGCGGCATTGCCGAAGGTAATATGATGGGGATTGCTGCTGGTCTGGCTGCCACAGGAAAGGTTCCTTTTGCCAGCACCTTTGCCATGTTTGCTGCAGGAAGAGCTTTCGAGCAGGTACGGAATTCTATAGGATATCCCCATCTGAATGTGAAAATCGGAGCTACCCACGCAGGGATCTCTGTGGGGGAGGACGGGGCCAGCCACCAGTGCAACGAGGATCTGGCGCTGATGCGTACAATACCTGGCATGGTGATCATCTGTCCTTCTGATGATGTGGAGGCGAGAGCAGCGGTGAGGGCTGCCTATGAATATGAGGGACCCGTATATCTGCGCTTCGGGCGTCTGGCGGTTCCGGTAATCAACGATAATCCCGGATATAAGTTTGAGATCGGCAAGGGGGTTCTTTTAAAAGAGGGTAGTGATGTGACGATCATTGCTGCAGGCCTTTGTGTAAACAGCGCCCTGGAGGCGGCGAAAAAGCTGGAAGAGGAAGGCGTGTCCGCAGAAGTGATCAATATCCATACTATCAAGCCGCTGGATAAAGAATTGGTGATCGCTTCCGCAAAGAAGACCGGAAAAGTAGTTACCGTGGAGGAACACTCTATCATTGGCGGCCTGGGAGGAGCAGTCTGCGAAGCGCTGTCTGAGGAGGCGCCCACACCGGTACTTCGCATTGGAGTGAAAGATACTTTTGGTGAGTCCGGACCGGCGGAGGCGCTTCTGAAGAAGTATCAGCTGGACGGTGAGGGTGTTTACGCTCAGATCAAAGAGTGGATTTAAGCCTTATCTAATGTAAAAATAAATTCAGAACCGACGCCTTCAGTGCTGATGACATTGATATCCTGATCATGGGCCTGAATGATTTCTTTTACAATGGAGAGACCAAGTCCTGTACCCATTTTATCTTTGCCCCGTGAAGGGTCGGTTTTGTAAAAGCGGTTCCAGATTTTGGAAATCTGATCTGCCGGGATTCCCGCTCCTGTGTCTTTGATGGAGACAAACACATTTTTTCCTTTTCGCGTGGTGCGTAAGGTAATGGTGGAGTGGGGATTGCTGAATTTAATGGCATTGTCCAGCAGGTTGTAGATGACCTGCTGGATTTTTTCTTTATCGGCGGATACGGTTAATTCATTGTCTGTCATTTCTGAAACAATATGGATATCTTTTTTTCGGCATTGGATCTCCATCAGCAGCACAATAGAGCGAATGATGGAGTTTATATCAAAAATGGAGAGATCCAGCAGAACCCCGCTCTCATTTAAATTATTGATGGTCAAAATATTCTGAGTCAGACTGGAAAGCCGTTCCGTTTCGTTCAGAATGATGGTCAAGTATTTCTCCTGATTCTCTGCAGGTACTGTTCCGTCAAGAAGAGCCTGTGTGTATCCCTTGATGGAGGTCAAAGGAGAACGGAAATCGTGGGAAATATTAGAAATAAACTTTCGCTGATATTCGCCGGACTGGCGGATCTCAACCGCCATGTGGTGCAGGTTTGCCTGTATCTGCCCGAATTCTCCATCGTCTTCATGAAAAGGCGCGGTTCCCAATTTGCCGTCCGCATATGCCGCAGAAAGCGCCACGGTATTTTTCAGTGGACGATATAAAAGCAGATAAAACAAAAACGGGAAGATAAAAGATATTATATAAACAATAATCAGAACATAAAAACACAGGACATTGAGATTTTTCGCTTCGGAGTTTAGCTGATTTAAGGAAAAATGAAAAATCACAAAGTCCGTGGTGCAGGGTCTTTCAGTCACGGGCACAATGACACTTAAAGTATTGCGGTGAAACATGCCGAAAAAATCTCCCGTAACCCAGTAAGCGCGGTCACCCGGAGCCGGAGAGAAGTTCGGGATATCTGTGTATTGCGTAACAAAAGAAGAAAGACTGCTGCCCATCAGGATCCTGCCGGAAGCGTCTGTGAGCCATATGTCACTTTTCTGCGCCGCGGTCATATCATCCAGCAGATGTTTTGTAAACCGGGCGTCTGTGCCCTGATAACTGCAGGCATAGACGGCAGAGTCTGAGGCCAGGTTTTCAGCCGCCTCCAGCAGTTCCGCTGCTTTTTCAGTCTGAAGATAATGATCTATCCTTCCTGGGACAATGGAAAAAAACAGTATCAGCACCAGGAGAAAACATAGCAGATAGGTCGTGACAAATTTTGTGAGTATGCGATGTCTCATTGGGTTATCTCACCTCAAATTTATATCCGATACCCCAAACCGTGGCAATGGACCAGTTCTGGTTACCTCTGATTTTCTCACGCAGACGTTTGATATGTACATCTACTGTCCTTGTATCTCCTACATACTCATAACCCCAGATTTGATCCAGAAACTGTTCTCTGGTAAATACCTGATTTGGGGAGTTGGCCAGAAAATAAAGCAACTCCAGCTCTTTGGGGGGCATGTCTACGGTTTGACCGCGGTAAGTGACGGAATAATTGGTCAAATTAATAGATAGATCCGGATATTCGATGTATTTCTGGGGAACCTTGGGAACCTCTGCCATGGGAAACTGATAGCGCCGCAGTACAGCTTTTACCCGGGCCACCAGCTCTTTGGGATCAAAGGGTTTCACGATATAGTCGTCTGCGCCAAGCTCCAGGCCGAGAACCTTGTCAAACACTTCTGCTTTTGCTGAGAGCATAATAATAGGCACAAGTGAGCGCTGCCGGATCGCCCGGCAGACCTGGTAGCCATCCAGCCCTGGCAGCATCAGATCCAGAAGTACCAGATTCGGCTGCCAGCTGTCGCACTCGTTTATGGCTTCCATACCATTTTTTACTATTTTTGTTTCAAAGAATTCCTTGGTCAGATAAAGAGAAATCAACTCAGCAATATTCTCATCATCATCGACGATCAGTATCTTTTGTCTGTTAATCATTTATATCCCCTTATTCTTTTCTGCGGCTCACTTTTTGAAAGTCACAATGGTGACCCCCGCATCTCCCTCACCAAACTCGCCCAACCGAAAACTGTCTACATGCTTTTGGCGGCGCAGATAATTGTGAACGGCTTTGCGCAGCGCTCCTGTGCCTTTTCCGTGAACTACCCGTACACTGGGCAGGTGGGCAAGATAGGCATCATCCAGATATTTATCCAGCTCCGGCAGCGCTTCGTCCACCGTCTTGCCCAGAAGGTTGATCTCTGTGCTGACGGAAGCGGACTTGGACATCTTGATCTTTCCGGAACCGGTGCGCTTTAAAGCAGGTGCGCTGCTCGTATCATCTTCCAGCTTTTCCAGGTCTTTCAGATTTACCTGAGACCGAAGGATCCCCATCTGAACGAATAGATTCCCCTTGGCATCCGGGAGGGTGCTGACAGTTCCTTTCAGATTGAGACTCAAAACCCGGACACTGTCCCCAATCCTCAGTTCCTTGGCTTTTACTGCTTTTTTCGGCTTCTGTGTATTCTTCAAAGCCATATCTTTTTCCAGTTCGGATAATTTTCCCCGGAGCTGGTTTCTTTCTTGTTCCATCTGCCGGGAGGAGTCCGAACTGCTGCCCAGCTTATTATATCTGCGGATGGTCTCATCCGCATATTCTTTGGCCTCCCGCAAGATAGCGTGGGCCTCTTCCCTGGCCTGAGCCAGAATCTTGTCCCGGCTGTTTTCCAGACGGTCCTCTTTATGCTCCAGATTATTCTTTAAACGTTCAATTTCCTTTTTATAACGGGAAATCTCTTCCTTTTCCCGTTCCACAATGACGCGGCTGTTTTCCAGATCCGTAATGACATCTTCGAAATTTTCCGCGTCTTGACTGATATGCTCTTTCGCTTCTTCAATCACTTCATCCGGCAGCCCCAGCTTGGAAGAAATCGCGAAAGCGTTGCTCTTTCCCGGGACACCGATCAGCAACCGGTAGGTGGGGCCCAGTGTATCGACATTGAATTCACAGCAGGCATTCTCCACTCCGGGAGTGGAGAGAGCGAAGACCTTCAGCTCACTGTAATGGGTGGTGGCAATGGTGCGCACCCCTCTGCGGTGAAGGCTTGACAGGATCGCGATAGCCAGAGCAGCTCCTTCCGTGGGATCCGTACCGGCCCCCAGCTCATCAAAGAGAACCAGGGAATGTTCATCGGCCTGTTTCCAGAAGGAGACAATGTTGGTCATGTGGGAGGAGAAGGTGCTGAGGCTTTGTTCGATGCTCTGCTCGTCCCCGATGTCGGCGAAGACTTCTGTAAACAATGATAATTCTGAGTGGTCGAATGCCGGTATGTGCAGACCTGCCTGTCCCATGAGAGTGAACAGCCCAACGGTCTTCAAAGACACCGTCTTTCCGCCGGTATTCGGTCCGGAGATCACCAGAAGGTCAAAGGTTTTTCCCAGATGAATGTCTACAGGAACCACTGTTTTCTGATCCAGAAGAGGATGACGGCCTTTCTTAATATTGATGCGCCCTTCTTTGTTGAAATCCGGTTCGGAACCGTTGTAACCCTTGGACAGCATCGCCCGGGCAAAAATGAAATCAAGTTCCGTTAAAAGCGTGATATCGCTACAGAGTCCTTCGCTTTCCTCAGCCACCAGACCGCTCAGATTGGCGAGGATCACTTCAATTTCTTTTTCCTCCCGAAGCTCCAGTTCCCGCAGATCATTGTTTAGTTTTACTACTGCCATGGGTTCCACAAAAAGGGTGGAACCGGAGGAAGACTGGTCATGGATCATGCCTGGAACCTGGCTGCGGTGCTCTGCCTTGACCGGCAGGCAGTAGCGGCCATTTCTCTGGGTGATGACTGCGTCCTGCAGGTAGGTGCGGGCACTGCCGCTTACCATGGAAGAGAGCTGGGAGCGGATTCGGTCATTGGTCTGGGCTATGGATCGCCGTATCTGACGCAGTGCGGTGCTGGCATCGTCCGCAATCTCATCTTCCGAGAGAATGCAGCGGCGGATCTCTGCAGCCAGGGGTGTCAGCGGCTGCAGCTGCCGGAACATCTCATCCAGAGAATCGTCGGGAAGTTCATCATTTTCCCTGCGGGAATAGGACTTCACCCTGTTTGCGGCCTCCAGCAGCTTGCACACGCTTAAAAGCTCCGGAATGTTTAAGGTGCTGCCAATTTCCAGCCTCCTCAAAGAACCTCTCATGTCCTGTACTCCGGAGAAAGAGACGCTGCCCTTCTGGTAAATCCTCTTAAGGGCGTCGCTGGTTTCCCGCTGCATTCTGCGGATCTCTCCCAGATCGCAGGAAGGCAGCAGCTGTCTGCAAAGATTTTTGCCGGGATTGGAACCGGCAAATTGTGTCAGTTTTTCTATGATTTTCGGGTACTCCAGCACCCGGAGCGCTTTTTCGTTCATAAATCGTACCTTTGAGACTATATAATAATTGAAATTATTTATTTACTATGCTTTTATTTTACTCTATAATACAATAAAAGAAAATACTTTTTGATGGAATTTTATTTTCGAGAGAAAATTTGGTTGTTATTTTTTGCCGAAAAAAATCAATAAATAAAGGATTTTTCAAAAATTGTCTGTGTTCTGATCGGACACAGGGGGCGCATGTAGGCCACAGCGGGGGATATGAAAAATTATGTGAGCAGAGAGTCATCATATTGCATGAGGAGCGATGAAAACCGATGCGTCCGTGAAGAGGGTACAAGAGTTTAGAGAGAAGAAGATAAGGAGCAGAAAGAAATGAAATTTATTGACACGTTTCGTGAGGGAGACCGGATCGGAGATGTCTACCTCTGTAAGTATAAACAGTCAGCGACTGCGAAAAACGGAAAAATGTATGAGAATGTGATTCTGCAGGACCGCACTGGTACCATTGACGCGAAAATCTGGGATCCGGGTTCCAGCGGGATCAATGAGTTTGATGTCCTGGACTATGTGGATGTGATTGGCGAAGTCACCAGTTTTCAGGGCAACCTGCAGTTGAACATAAAGCGCGTGCGAAAGGCAGAGGAGGGAGAATATCAGCCTGCTGACTACCTGCCGGTGAGTGAAAAAAATGTAGATGAGATGTATCAGGAACTCATGGCGCTGCTGGGACAGGTGCAAAATCCCTACCTGAAGCAGCTGATCCGGAAGTACTTTGAAGATGATGTGTTCATTCGAGCTTTTAAGCAGCACTCTGCTGCCAAGACGGTACATCACAGCTTCGTGGGCGGTCTTCTGGAACATACTCTGAGCGTGGTGAAACTGTGCGACTATTATGTGCAGCAATATCCTTATTTAAATCGGGATCTGTTGTTTACCGCAGCCGCCTTCCATGATGTGGGAAAACTAAAGGAAATCTCCAATTTCCCGGAGAACGACTATACGGATGACGGCCAGCTTCTGGGACACATTGTGATGGGATGTGAATTGGTGGGCTATGGCTGCAGGAGCATCAAAGGTTTCCCCAAAAAGCTGGCAAGCGAGCTGCAGCATTGTATTCTGGCTCACCACGGCGAGCTGGAATTTGGTTCTCCCAAAAAACCGGCGCTGCCGGAGGCGCTGGCATTGAATCTGGCGGACAACACGGATGCCAAACTGGAGACCATGAAGGAACTTTTGAAAGGTGCACAGGGCGCTCCCCAGTGGCTGGGCTATAATAGGTTGTTTGAATCCAATATCCGAAAAAGCAGTGAATTTTGAGGTATGTCATGAAGAAGGATGAAATGATACGGATGAAAATCGAAGACATCAGCAGCGAGGGGCTGGGGATCGGCCATGCGGATGGGATGGCGGTATTTGTGAAGGATACGGTGATCGGAGATGAGATAACTGCTAAGATCATCAAGGTGAAGAAGACCTATGCTTACGGCAGGCTGATGGATCTTGTGCAGGCCAGCCCGGACCGCACAGAGCCGGTCTGCCGGGTGGCGCGCCAGTGCGGAGGCTGTCAGCTTCAGGCAATGGATTACCAGGCGCAGCTTAGGTTCAAGGAGAACAAGGTGCGAAACAATCTGATCCGTATCGGCGGATTTGACCGGGAATTGTTGGATCGTATTATGGAACCCATTATCGGAATGGAAGATCCGTTTCATTACCGGAACAAGGCTCAGTTTCCTATCGGCACAGACCGTGAAGAACGCTTGATTGCCGGGTTTTACGCGGGACGCACTCACAGCATTATCGACAATCACGACTGTGCTCTGGGGGTAAAAGAGAATAAGGAAATTTTAGAAATCGTTCTGGAACATATGCGCCGGCTGGGAATTTCCGCCTACAATGAGACCACCGGAAAAGGTCTCATACGCCATGTGATGATTCGGTACGGATTTCGGACAAAACAGATCATGGTCTGCCTTGTGGTCAACGGACGGAAAATTCCCGGAGAGAAGGAATTAGTACAGGCGCTGACTGCAATTCCCGGCATGACGAGCATTGCGCTGAACGTAAACCGGGAGAACACCAATGTGATCCTTGGCCGGGAGATCCGGCTGCTTTGGGGTCAGGGATATATCGAAGATTATATCGGGGAGGTAAAATATCAGATATCCCCCCTTTCTTTTTATCAGGTAAACCCGGTACAGACGGAGAAACTTTACGGGACGGCGCTGGAGTATGCCGGCTTGACCGGCAGCGAGACGGTGTGGGATCTGTATTGCGGCATCGGCACCATTTCTTTGTTCCTGGCCCAGAGGGCAGGAAAAGTGTACGGCGTGGAAATCGTACTGGAAGCCATCGAGGACGCGAAGCGCAACGCGGCGCTGAACCATTTTACAAATACAGAATTTTATGTAGGCAAGGCCGAGGAAGTCCTGCCTGAGAAGTATGAGAAAGACAACATCTCTGCGGATGTGATCGTTATCGATCCGCCCCGCAAAGGCTGTGAGGAGAAGGTGTTGGCCACCATGGCGAAGATGGCCCCCCAGCGCATCGTCTATGTCAGCTGCGACTGTGCAACGCTGGCCAGAGACCTGAAGTATCTGTGCGGACAAGGGTACGAATTGAAGCGGGTGCGGGCAACTGACATGTTCCCGATGAGCGTGCATGTGGAGAC
>CACYXH010000049.1 GCA_902778245.1 uncultured Lachnospiraceae bacterium
GAAACATCAAGGCTGTCTTCCATCTGGTCTGATGCCTTTAAAAGCATCAAATTCCGCAGATACCATGTAAAATCATTCACTAACTGGGTTAAATCCCGTCCCTGCATGATCAATTGCTCCAGATGGGCAAACAATGCTGCCACGTCGTTTTTTAGGATCTCCCTTAAAAGCTGACTGAACACTTCCGCGTCCACCGCACCCAGTACTTCCAACACTTTTTCATAGGTCAGGGTCTGCCCCAGATAAAAAGAAATGCACTGATCCGCCAGACTTAAGGCATCACGCATACCGCCATCCGCTTTCTTGGCAATATAGCGAATGGCTTTATCTTCAGCCTCCACCTGCTCTCTGCCCAGAAGGTCCCGCAGTCGGTCCGAAATCTCCTCCTGGGTAATACGTTTAAAATCATAGCGCTGGCATCTGGAGAGAATTGTCACGGGTATCTTATGAGATTCTGTGGTAGCCAATATAAAAATCACATAAGAAGGCGGCTCCTCCAATGTTTTCAGAAGAGCATTGAACGCTCCTATGGACAGCATATGCACCTCGTCAATAATGTAAACCTTGTATTTCCCTTCCGCCGGGGAATATGCCACCTCGTCACGGATCTCCCTGATATTGTCGACGCCGTTATTGGAAGCAGCGTCAATCTCTATCACATTCATGGAGGTGCCGGAGTTGATGGCGCGGCAGGCAGCACATTCATTGCAGGGATTTCCGTCCACCGGATGCTCACAGTTCACCGCTCTGGCAAAAATTTTAGCGATACTGGTCTTTCCCGTTCCTCTTGTCCCGCAGAACAGGTAGGCGTGACCGATTCGATCCGCCATAATCTGGTTTTTCAAAGTTGTAACGATCGCATCCTGTCCTTTCACCTCACCAAAGGTGTCCGGACGGAACTTACGATACAGTGCTGTATAGCTCATATAAACGCTCCCTGAAGTTTTTCTCCGGATTTGGGAACGACTTCCCTGGTCGTTCCCAAAGGCACAGCTTAGGGGCTGCCACATCAAGCATGACATAATTCAATGTGACACCCCCAACATAATACTTAACTAAAACAATCTGTTATCCCGCTTTAATCACCGAAACTGATACCCAGCAATTTAATTTCTTTGATCATCTGATCGTTCGGTGACACCGTTTTCAGCTTACCAGCCACCTCTTTCAGAGGAACTTTCTTTGTTTTTCCATTAACGATACCAACCATATAGCCATATTGTTCATCCAAAATCAGCTTCGCAGCTGCCACGCCCAGTCGGGTAGACAGGACTCTGTCATACGGGCAGGGGCTTCCGGATCTGCTGTGCCAGTTCGTAAGCCACCGAAGGATACGTCTTTTCTTCCATCTTCTTTTTAAGTTCCTTCTTACTCAGGGCAGCATCTTCCGCGGAGATCGCGCCCTCCGCCACCGCAATGACGGTAAAGCCCTTACCGGCTTTCGTTCTGTGGTCGATGGCCTCGACGACCTTATCAATATGATAGGGTATCTCCGGTATCAGGATGATGTCCGCGCCTCCGGCCACACCCGCATAAAGGGTAAGCCATCCCACCTTGTGGCCCATAACTTCTACAATAAATACTCTGTTGTGAGAAGCCGCCGTGGTGTGGATGCAATCGATAGCATCCGTGGCAATATTTACTGCGCTATAGAAGCCGAAAGTCATATCTGTACCATAAATATCATTATCAATGGTCTTTGGCAGATGAATAATATTCAGACCTTCTTCGCTCAACAGGTTTGCCGTCTTCTGAGTTCCGTTTCCACCCAGAATGACCAGGCAGTCCAGTCTCAATTTGTAGTAATTCTGCTTCATCGCTTCCACTTTGTCCAGGCCTTTTTCATCCGGAGTCCGCATCAGCTTAAACGGCTGTCTGGATGAACCCAGGATTGTTCCCCCTTTTGTCAGAATCCCGGAGAAATCCTTGGAAGTCAAAAGCCGGTAATCCCCATAGATCAGGCCTTTGTAACCGTTCATAAATCCATAAACTTCCAATTCGTCCAGATTACTGGATAACCCCTTTACCACGCCACGCATTGTAGCATTCAATGCCTGACAGTCGCCGCCGCTGGTCAATAACCCAATACGCTTCATAGTCCTCACTTCCTTATCCTTTTATAGTGTACCGCTTTGATATATTACATTATACCTGTTTTCCAGCTTAGACACAAGTGATTTATCAAGGAGAAAATAGAAAAAAGGGGCAGCTGCCCCCTTTTTCAGTTAAAGTACACCAGATCTTCCGTTGGTGGTTCTGCGGATTTTAAATGCTTGGCGTAGAGTACCGGTCCTTCCCCCCGATATTCCGGAACATACTCATACTCTACTTCCGCCGTAATCTCCAGCCACTGCTTCTGTTTCAGCTTATCCGTATATTTTGATTTGCAAATATAACCAATAAATCGAATATCATCTGCGCAGCAGGTCATGGCATTCCGCCCCGGTATAAAACTGTTGGACGGAAACTTTCTGGGGATCATAACCTTCCCTTTAAAGCGGACTGTCTTTCCATCGTACCGCTCCGGGCTGTCCGCCATATCCAGATACCAGAGTCCAAAGTCTACATCATCGATATCAATAATGTCCGCATTCAGATCATAAGGAGGCTGCTCCTTGCCCAGTTCCAACGGATTCCCTTCCTCATCTTCAAAAGAAAGCATCGCCTGCTGGTTCACCGCCTTGACGCTTCTCCGGTACATCTGCAGATCCATGTCCAGGGAACAGCGGTTGAAAATTACCAGCTCTGTATTCGCAAAAATATTGCTTAAAATGCTGCGCATGTTATTCAGGTACACGCCAAATGTGCCGGCATCTACCAAGGTGATCACCTGAACTACCTCCCAGTGTCTGGGCAGTCTGCTCTCAGCAAATTTTTTCGCGTCCCACATGCCGTTAAACTCCACGAACACCCGATAGGGCTTATAATATTTCTGGCAGCGTTCCAGAAATTCCGGGGTCAGATCCTCCTCGTTCTCCACTGTCATGATTTCGATATTGTGCCTGGAATACTCTTTTTCATCGTACTCCACCTCTCCCTCTTCGCAGAGCAAAAGCAAAGTTTTCTCACCGTCCGCGAAATCCGGAGACGCCAGGACTTCCTGAATAAACGTAGTCTTCCCGCTCTCCAGAAATCCCGTGATCATATATACTGGTACTTCTAACATATCATGCACTCTCACTTTCCAATGGCATACCGGGCCATAGCAATGTCACAGTACCTTCCGGCGGCACTGCCGAAAGTCATTCTTACAGCCGAAACAGTTCTGCCAGTTTTTCCTCCTGGAGTTTGGAGCCAATAACGCACAGGCGGCCCGTGTAATCCGGCTGTCCTTCCCGTAATTCATATTCTCCCGGTACCATGTCAAAATAAATCCAGGTACCGTTTACATCCGGGAGCATTCCCTTAGCCCGGAGCACAGCGCCGTACTCCTCACTGTCGGATAATGTTTTCAGGATCTGTTCTACCTCATCCTTTGTGTACTTGCGTGCCGTTTCTTTTCCCCAGCTGGTGAACACCTCATCGGCATGGTGGTGATGATGGTGATGCTCATGGTCATGGTCGTGGTGATGATGCTCATGCTCCTCATGATCATGGTCGTGATGATGATTCTCATGCTCCTCATGATCATGGTCGTGATGATGATTCTCATGCTCCTCATGATCATGGTCGTGGTGATGATGCTCATGCTCCTCATGATCATGGTCGTGGTGATGATGTTCGTGTTCCTCATGATCATGGTCGTGATGATGATGTTCATGTTCCTCATCATGGCCGTGATGGTGACCGCACACCGGACACACATCTTCTTCGGCCATCAATTCCTCTGCCAGGGAAACAGATTTCTCCATAGCGCCAAGGATCTGTACTCCCGTCAGATCATCCCACGGCGTGGTAATGATCGTGGCTTCCTGATTTTTCTCACGGATCATGGCTACGGCTGCATCCAGCTTATCCTGACTCACATCCTGCGTTCTGCTCAGGATGATCGTGCCGGCGCTCTCCACCTGATTGTTATAAAACTCGCCAAAGTTCTTCATATACATTTTTACTTTCTTCACGTCTGCCACAGTCACCAGGCTGTTCACTGTGATATCACAGTCCTCTGCCACATCCTGCACCGCGCGCCTCACATCTGACAGCTTGCCCACGCCGGAAGGCTCAATAATAATGCGGGCCGGAGCGAAACGCTCCATCACCTCTTTCAGCGCCTTGCCGAAGTCTCCCACCAGGGAACAGCAAATACACCCGGAATTCATCTCCGTAATATTTACTCCTGCATCTTTCAGAAAACCGCCGTCGATACCGATCTCGCCAAACTCATTTTCAATGAGTACGATCTGCTCGCCCGCAAATGCTTCTTTTATCAGTTTTTTAATCAATGTGGTTTTTCCTGCACCCAGAAAACCGGAGATAATATCAATCTTTGTCATGCGTCATTCCTTCTTTCTTACCTAACAAACCTAAATGTTCTATTTTAAAAGTGAGGCTGCTTTCACAGCCCCATCATTATAATACATATTTGAGGGAGATTCTAGCCCCATTTTGCGGGGCGATGCTATCTTCTGAACTTCCCTAAAAATTCCTGCATACGGTCATGATCTGCCTCGAAGACTTCGCCCGGCGTTCCCTCCAGAGCTACCACCCCCTTGTCCATAAAAATGATCTTGTCAGAAATATCTCTGGCAAACGCCATCTCATGGGTCACGATCACCATGGCAATGTGAAGATCCGCCAGGGATTTAATCACCTTCAGCACTTCGCCTGTCAGCTCCGGATCCAGCGCGGAAGTAGGTTCGTCAAAAAAGAGGATCTTCGGATTGAGCGCCAGAGCTCTGGCAATCGCTACCCGCTGGCACTGACCACCGGAAAGCTGGCACGGATAGGCATTTTCTTTATCGGAAAGCCCCATTTTAGCCAGGAGCTGTCTGGCCTCCTCATATACTTCTTCCTTATTTCTTTTCTGATTGTGGATCGGGGCGTCCGTGATATTTTTCATGACAGAATAATGCGGAAACAGATTAAAATTCTGAAAAACCAATCCAAAGTAGGAGTGGATCTTCTTTGCGGTCTCTCCCCTTGGATATACCTTCTTTCCCTCAGGCGTTACCCAGGCAGCCCGCTCCCCCATATAACAGATCTCACCGGAATCGATGGTCTCCAGCATCGTGGCACAGCGAAGCAGAGTAGATTTCCCGGAGCCGGAGGGGCCGATGATGGAGAGAATTTCTCCTTCCTCCACCGACAGGGAGATATCCTTGATGACTTCCAAATCATCAAAATTTTTACTAATATGTTTCATTTCTAAAAGTTTCACGTTCTCTCCCTCCTACTGATAGTAGCTCAGCTTCTTTTCAATTCTTTCCATGGCCAGGGCTACCACCAGATTAAAAATGTAATAGAATATCGCTGCCACTATAAAGGGAACAAACGATGTCTCCTTTGCCGCAATCTGCTTCGCGATGGTGAACATCTCCGCATAGGCCAGGGCAAAACTAAGAGATGTATCCTTTACCAGCGTGATCACTTCGTTGGTGATGGAAGGAAGAATACGTTTGATCACCTGGGGAAGAATGATCTTAAAGAACGTCTTTCCCTTGCTGTAGCCAAGCATTTTTGCCGCCTCATACTGGCCCACCGGCATCGATTCAATGCCGGAGCGATAAATCTCCGCGAAGTAGGCAGCATAGTTAACGGAGAATCCGATGATGATCGCCGTAAACCGGTAGCTTCCACCAATATTCATGCCAAACAGAAAATATGGTCCGAAATAAACCACCAGAAGCTGAAGCATCAGAGGCGTCCCCCGCATGATGGATATATAAATTTTTACAATGGTGCGCAGAATGGCATTTTTTGACATCCTGCCAAATGAAACCAACAGTCCCAGCGGCAGTGAAAAGATCAGAGTCAGAAAAAAGATTCCCATGGATTTAAGCATTCCGCTGCCCAACTGACTCAGCATGACCGACAGACTCATCCGATCTCCTCCTTATTTGCATTGATGTAAAGCAGACCCCCGCGGATTTATCAGTATCCCCGGGGGTGTTTGTCCTCTCTAAAAATCGTTTATTCTGTTACTGCCTCTGTCTCAGCTTCTGCGTCATCAAAAGCCTCCGCCAGGCATACCATATCGGTGAGTTCATATTTCTCGGCCAGCTCATCGAACGTTCCGTTCTCCAGAAGCACCTGCAGATCGGCATTTACGATCTGTGCCAGTTCCTCATTGCCCTTTTTGAAACCGACTGCATACTGCTCTGCATTCAGGCTCTCGTCCAGGATTTTGAAACCATCTCTGCTCTTGATCTGGTACTGGGCTACTCCGATGTCCATAGCAATGGCATCAATGCTGCCTGCCTGAAGCTCTACAAACGCGCTGTTGTAATCCGCAAACTGCTGCAGCTCGGCAAATGTATCTGCCAGTTCTTTCTGATCCTCTTCCAAAAGTGTCAGCGCGGCGGAAGCTGCCTGCACACCAACCGTCTTTCCTTCCAGCCCTGCAAGATCATCAATACCTGCATCTTCCGCAACTACGATCACCTGGCTGTTATCTACATAGGATACAGAGAACGTATAGTCATCCTCTCTTCCATCTCTGGTAAATCCGTTCCAGATGCAATCGATGGCGCCGGAATTCAGCTCCATATCTTTAGAATCCCAGTCGATGGGGGTTTTCACCAGTTCCCATCCCTCCAGCGCGCAGACTGCCTCAGCCAGTTCAAGGTCAAATCCCGTGTAATCTCCATTATCATCCATATATCCGTAGGGCGGATACTCTGCGTCGAATCCGACTACAAGTACTCCTTCCTCAGCAGTAGTAGTCTTTTCGGTAGCTTCTGTTGCTACTGCTGCTTCCGTCGTCTTTTCCGTTGCCGGAGCTTCCGTCTCACTCTTTTTATTTCCACATCCGGTCAGTGCCACTGCTGCCACTGCAGTACCCATTAATACGCCAATCAATTTTTTCTTCATAATCATCCTCCATTGAAACCTTGTCTTTGTTTCACTTTTTTGTGTTAGCACTCTACCACACTAAACTACAGGGGCATCATAGCACAGCGCGCCTGAGATTGTCAAGCACTTTCATTCCTTTACGATCTGGACATGTGGGTACGCGAATTCCAGATCCGATTCCTGATCGAAACAGGCCACCAGAGTTCTTCGGATATCGCTGCAGGCGGCAAAATTCTCTTCCACCGTCTTTGTCATCACAGATGCCCTCAGATAGATCCCGGAATCTCCAAGATCCCGTACCAGGACGGCCACTGGCTCCGTGATATTTTTTTCCTTTCGCGCAGTCTGCACGTACGGGTGGGCGGCAATCACCTGAGAAACGACGGCTATCGCTTTTTCCAGATTTGATTCATAGGTAATCGAAATATCCAGAAAATTGGAACTTACAGAGTTTGAATCAAAATAGCTGTTGTCGATCACGCACATATCCATTTTGGAATTAGGTACGATCACATGAGAAGAATTCACCACATTCTTTATGATAGTACTTCGAAGATCAATAGACTCAATATATCCGGTGATCCCCTCTCCGTCTATAGTGATCATCACCCGATCCCCTATCTGGAACGGTTTAAAAATAGAGAGAATAAACCCATGGACGATATTGCTCAGCCCCTCCTGGAACACAAAGCCCAGCACCACTACGATCAGAGACGAGGACATCAGTATCTGGCTGGTAAATCCGGAAAGGGTCTCCGACAGGCTGCAGATCTTCATCCCGATGGTAATAATGAGGAACGCTTTCAGACAGCCTTTTAAAAAGCTGATATGAATGCTGGTTTTCTTCTTTTTCCACGGCCGGAAGATCAGATCAACGAGCTTTAGCGCCACGATCAGCACCGCCAGCAGGAACAATCCGTAATACAGGTTATCCGATGTCACAGCCTGCAGAAATGTTTTAGCGGAACCTTTTAGTTCTTCGTAATTATTATTATCCATACGTTTCCTTCCTCTGTTTCTAACTGTTCATAACCAAAAGCTGTCGCGCTAAGCACTAATGCGTTTAGCGCGACAGCCTCTCCTGCTTCATTATAGACAGGTCTGGCTGATTTTACAAGCTGAAATAATGGCAAGGTAAAATGCTGCCAGACTGCAGAGCGTGGAGCGCAGCATCCAGAATATCACATCGATCTGAACGCCGCCCAGCGGGTTAGCAAACAAGCTCTGCAGGCTGCTGCTTATCTCTTTCAGGCAGTTTCGCCAAAACTCAAAATCTGACCATCTGGAAGGGATCATCTCCGGTGGGATCGTTATCCACTGCCACAGTATCCCCAGGGTTCCGATCAGAATCGCCGCTGCCAGGATCCTGCCATTTCTTTTTTTGTTTCGCGCCACCCTGCGGGCCAGCGATACGGCCAATGCCAGAGGACACAGCAGCTGCAGATTGGCGATCAACGCGCCTGGCATGTAAAGATCCACTTCATCTCCAGATAAGTTATAGCGCATCAAAAACTGGCTCACCGCTTCTTTCCGGCTTCCTATATCTGAGCTCTTCAGGGATATCCTGTTCAGGGAATCCTTATTTTTACTTTCCGCCTGGCGTATCATGATTTTCTTTCCGCTCTCAAATGTACCGCACACCTGGTACTTTCGATCCTGATACCAGACACATTGCCCCGCCGCACTGGTGTTTCCAAACAATTCCTGGGCTGTTTTTGTGTCCAGAAAGCATCCTTCCGATTGCCATACCAGAGAAAAACTCTCCGGAACTACCAGATCTGCCCGCCCAACCACTGTGATATCTGTGACACCGCAACTCCGTCCGGTCTCCTCACAGGAAACAGATGCGTCCTTTGTCTCTTTCCAAAAGCAGACAGAGCAGGGATCTTCCCGCTCTGCCTCCTGGCTGCATATTTCCCGGGCTTTATTTACAGCCACCCCTTCTTTTTCCATATATACTGAGATGATTTCTGACACACTCCTTACCCGCTGATTCCACCTGACCGCCTGCGCAAGCAATAGCATGGCCAGGATCAGTTTTCCTATATTCCATACTTTTTTCATTCTGCTGCCCTTATTCTCTATCTATTCACAACTGGTCGTTTCTATTTTTCCGAGATACGCACCCGGCTTCCTTCCTGAACTGTCTTATCTGCCTGAACAATAATATCCTGCTGGGCGGACAAAGTCCCCTCCTCCAGTGCTGCGTAAGATTCATTCTTCTCCAGCACCAAAACCCCTACTTTTCTGGCGCGCACCTCTGTTCCCATAATGGTCTCATACTCATCCGGCACCAGAACATAAGCCTGATTATTGTCATCCACATGCAGGGCAGACAATGGAACACACACAGGATATGCCTGGGACTTTTTCGTGTATTCCATAGTAAGGGCTGTTCCGATCTCGGGGCAATCCTCCGGAAGCTGTACCGTCAAATGGTAGATACTATTATCCTGATCGTCCACTGTCACCGATGATACCGGCAGATCCTCCAGCTTTGTTTTGTTGCCAGCTGTCAGCGTAACCAGGTCTCCTGTTCCAATGTATTTTTGCTGATCTTTGGTGATATCCGCCGTAAACCGATAACCTTTTGACAGGTCTGCCAGGAGCATTGCGGTGGTGTCCAAAGTTTTCTCCCCTGTGGTAATGTTGATCTTCGTCACCATCCCATCTACGGGAGCGTAGATTTTCCCTTTTTTCGCCTTTAATTTTTCCAGTTTTTTAAGCGCCAGCTCCATCTGCTCGTATGTAATCTCGTTGACTTGCAGCGTGCTGTCCGATCCGTCCGGCAATCCTGCGGTCTGAATGGCCCTGCCGCCGGTCACGGCCGCTTCATTGGCATTGATGGCTGCGTCCACATAGGCATCCTGAGCAGTACGGACATTCGCTAACAACTGCTGCTCTGTCTGGGCATTCTGGGAAGTTGCCGCAGACGCCTGTTCTTGCTGATACTGCGCCAGGGCGGCATCCGCTGTCTCTTTCTCGCTTTTTGCCGTCTCTACCTTTTTTCTGGCGGCATCCAGCTGTGACTGGTACTGCGCCCGGACCTTTTTCTCAATCTCATCCAGCTGCGCCTGGGTAACCGTTTTTTCGGTATACTGGCTGCCGCTCTGATAAGAATCCTGACTTGTATTGGGACTGCTGATGATAGAGGAATCCTGATTCGTATTGGAACCGTCAATGATGTAGGAAGACGGATCATTATCAGAAGCACCGCTTTGATCAAGATCCAGGATCAAATCCTCCCACCCCTCCGTTTCTTCGTCTGCGCTTTCCTGAAACTCGCTATCCTCCAAAACAAGCCCATCTTCCATATCTTCTGAACGTGTGTGAACACTGTTCTCTTCCATCAGGGTTGCCCCGCTGGTGGCCTGCTGCAGCGCCTGGTTCACTGCCTGTTCAATCTTCCACTGCAGCGTCACAAGGTCCTGCTGGGCCTGGATGTAGGCTTCGTTCATTTCTTCACATTGTTTCTCCAGCTGCTGCGACACCGTACTGTCACCGGAAGACGTTCCTTTTGTTTTCCTGAAATTTTCCAATTCCGTCTTTGCGCTGTCCAAATCCCTTTTGGCTCTTGAAAGCTGCGTGTTCGCACGGTTTACATTCAGAGAATAATTCTCCTGGGCCTGCGCTATGTCATTCGCTTTCCTTGCGCCGCTGGCATCTGCTCTGCTCTGTACATCCCCGGTCTGCAGCTTATGCTTTTCCATTTCCTGCTTCTGGTACAATATTTTCTCGTCCAGAAGATCGGTATCTATCTGAAACAGCAGATCGCCTTTCGCCACCCGCTGGCCCTCTTTTACATAAATTCCCGTAACTCTCTGATCCGGTTCTGTCACCACCGCCAGTTCCTGATTCTGCTGTGTCTTTCCCTCCGCGGTAATGCGATGGGCGATCATTCTATTTTCCGGTCTGCCCACCTTTACTACCGCTGTTCCCTCCTGGTAAGCTGCACGGGACAGAATGGTAAAGCAGAGCATCAGCGCAAAAAATATTGCGGTGGCCTTAGCCAGTCTTTTCTTTCTCATAACCTATCCTTTCGCTCCGTATCTCTCCTGTTTTTTTCGTTACTCTTTCACCGCGGCGGCAGCGATGCCCTGCTCCAGATACTCCTGCCCGCTCAGGAACAATAATAATGCAGGTATCAGCATCATAAGTGCCGCCGCAAATCCCAACCCGGCATCCGACAGGCTGATCTCCGGCAGGAACAGGGACAGAGGCCAGAGGGATTTTGTTTTAATAAAGGTCATTGGCTGCTCGATCATATTCCAAGATTCCAGAAATCCCAGAATGGCAGAACATACGATTCCCGGGGCTCCCAGGGGAATTCCAATCCGGAGAAAAATCTGAAAATTGCCCGCGCCATCGATTCTGGCTGCTTCCAGGATAGCCTCAGGTACACTGCGAAAAAATCGCTGCATGATAAAAACCGGAAAGGTAGAGAATACCGCCGGAGCAATCACCGCAGCATGGGTGTCCAAAATCCCCATATCGTTCAGCACCAGATATTCCGGCAGCATCAGCACCTGAAAAGGCATCAGCATCAGCACGAGGTAGATTGCAGATATGATCCTTTTTCCCGGGAATACAAATCTTGCCAGTGACCATGCTGCAGGCATCCCGAAAACCAGCTGCCCCACCAGAATGAGCAGAGATATTTTCAGGGAGTTCCAGAACATAACAAAGTATTGAGGGGAATCCATCAACAGATGAATCAGCGGCTCCAGGGTTGGTGCTTTTGGCAAAATCGACCAGTCAGCCAAACCATCGGCATTTCCAAGAATCGCTGCCAGATTTTTTTCAAGTTCCCACTGTGCGGAAAAACCACCAGTAACGGCAAACAGCACCGGAAAACAGATGAGCAGCGCCAGCACAGCCAATATAATGAAAATGAATAAATTTGCTATTTTTTTCACAATGATCTGCTCCGTAAATTTTCACTCTACTCTTCCGCGTCCCACGCCCGCTTCAACAGAAATATCAATGCCAGAACCACCAATGCATTCAGAACCGCGGCTGCGGCGATCCGGTCAAAGGACAGATCCCGAAACCAGTTATTGTAAAGGTGCTGCAAAAGATACATGCTCTGGTGAGGATAATCCCCGGCTACCAACCAGGCCTCCCGGAACACCTTGAAAGAGTTCAGAAAGGAAAGGACGGAAATCGTGTACAAGGACGTTTTCAGATTTGGAAGTGTGATCTTCGTAAAGCACTTCCACTCTCCGGCGCCATCTACTTTGGCTGCCTCGTAAATTTCTGTGGGTATACCCGCCAGCCCTGCCATCCAGAGGATCATGTCATAACCCAGATTCTTCCAAAGATAGCTGATGACCAGCACAAAGAAAGCAGCCCCCGATGTCATCCACGGGATCTTTTCTCCCCCCAGCTTCAGCACAAGACCATTGATCAGCCCGTTGGAGTGGAACAAAACTTTCCAAACCAGGACCACCGATGCGGCGGGGACCGCCACCGGGATCAGAAACGCACTTTTCAGCAGATCTTTTCCAAGCCGCAGATGCTGAAGCGTCACCGCCAGCACCAGCGAAAGCGCCACTAGCAGGGGAATGCAGATTGCGGTAAACCGCAGTGTATTTCCTGCTGCCATCCGAAACGCCGCGTTTTGAAACACTGCTTTATAATTGTCAAATCCCACCCACTTGTGATTGACAGCTCCCTGAAAGGAGCGTATAACCACCTGGGCAAAAGGAAGCAGCGCAAAACAGATAACACCCAGAAGATCCGGCAGCAGGAAGCAGATCCCCCACATAGCCTGCCGCCGGGCTTTCTTTCTCATGATCCGCTCTCAGCCAGATAAAGATTTAATTTCTGCATGATGGAATTTACCGCTTCCTGCGTGCTGATCTCTCCGTTCACGCAGCGCCTGGTCTCTTCCAGCACCACCTGCCTGGGTATCTGTTCAGTGTCAGCGAATGCCGTAAGAGACTCCGCCGCGTTCTTCAGCCATTCCTGTTCTTCCTCTTCCGGCCAGGTATAAGACAGGCTCACACTCTCACCCGTATCCATATAGTAGCCAGTAAACTCACCAGCAACTTCCATTCCAGCGTCATCTCCCACATCCATATGAGCCAGTTTTTTGTCTAAAGCGGCCCTATTTACCGGGAAACCGGAATAGTTGGCTGCCAGTTCTCCCTTCTTTGAAAGCAGGTACTTCACAAATTCCCTGGCCTCCTCCGGTTCTCTGACTGTATCCAGAATACCGACCGTACAGATTGGGAGGTAGACTCCTGTATGATCATCCCCAAACAGTTTCACCGTACTCTCTCCCATCTTTTTATTTGCGGCAATAAGTCCGCAGTAATTCATCGAATCCAAAAGAACGCCGAAGTTCATCTTAGATTTCCCCAGAAGGAACTCCATATTCATACCGTCCAATTCGCCGGAATAAGAATCTGTAATTCCCTCCTCTTTGAAATCCTCCAGCATCTTGAGCGTCTGATCGGAAGCGTTTTCCATAAAGTTATCCGTAATCTGTTTCACTGCCTGCACATAATCCTCCAACTTTTCCTGATTGATAGTGCCGTCCTCATTCTTCCATTCGTTGGAGCAGAGGTAATATAGGATTTCAGGAAGCTGCAGAATCTCTTCATAATCAAGCGCGCCCTCTTCCTTACTAAGTTCCACCAATGAGGCAATATTTTCCAGTCGGTTCAATACCTCCGCTTTCCCGCTGGCCAGCGTGAGCCCGAAGCGGATCGGAACCGCCATAATTCCATCCTCATTTTTCCAGGTTTCCGCAATATTGTCCAGAAGTCCATCGTTTTCCCTCACCTCATCCAAAACGGGAGAGAGATCCTGGAGCAGCCCCTTTCCGGCATAGGTGCTCACCGACATTCCATCCAGCACCAGCACATCCGGTCCGTTACCAGCCAGGATGTCTGTGTTCAAAGTGCGGAGCGCGTCAGAGACTGTCACGCCGTCCGCCCCGGTCAGCCCCACTTCATAATTCACATAGGCATCCGGATGGAGCTTCTGATAGGTTACAATGGCCTGCCTCAGCCCCTTATCCTCTTTGAGAGAATATACCGTGATCTCTTTTTGCGGAGTGCTGGCAATATTCGGATCATAAGTATATTTCAGTAATTTCCCATCTGTTTCGTTTTGATAAGTCACATAAAAGCTTCCTTCCACTACCGCCATCTCTAAGAGGCTCAACTCCGGATCAGAGAGTGATGTCATCGTACCGTCCACCACCTGCTCCACGACGCTTCCATCCAGGCTGTGGCTGTAAATGCCTCCGTTTGTACAGAAATAAAGTCGGCCTTCCTCATCCTGAGTAAATACAATGGAATATCCCTCAGAACTGGTATCATCATAATTTTTTCCGGTGGCAAACAGCACATTTTCCATGGATTCGTCCCTGCCAAGCGGTTCCTGCGTGGAAATATCGTACCACCGCACTTCAGAACTCGTTAAAACCAGCAGCCTGTCCTGGCAGACTGCGATCTGCCAGGCGCCGGAACCCATGAATTTTTCGGTCATTTCCCCAGTTTCCTGATCAATGGAATAGATGCCGCCCCCGTAGGTGCGCGCCAGAACTTCTCCATCCTCTGTAAAGCAAAGCTGACTCACTCCCTCTTTCAAAGGGAAGCGATGCATGGTGTTTCCGTCAGCGTCAAAAAACACGCAGCAATAATTGCTGTTTACCATCATAACAGCATCATCTGAACTTTCTCCCTCTCCATCTGAAAATACCTGGACGCCTTCCGCTGATGAGCTTGTGTAAGTGTCCTGATCCCCTATCTCCAGGCCACCATTCTCTTCGCTAAAAACCATCCCAGCGGCAACTCCGCTCCCATCCGGTCTTAGCGCCATCTTATCGAAATAAATCTCCCGATCCTCCTCTGGAAACTTTGCTGTCAGATTCCAGTTCTCTCCGCCATCGCTGCTGTCAAGTATGGAAATACTGCCGTACATACCGTCGTCATCCATATTTTCCGCCAGCATACGCAGCGTTCCCTGATCCGTACGCGCTACACCCCTTATCGACCATCCTGCCTCGCTTTGGGGAAGTTCCACTTCTGTTTCCAGATAGCGTCCCATGGCGGCCGCGCCATCGTCCGCCTCATTGGCTATCGCCGGGATGGCTCCGCAGCATAAGCCGGCCGCCAGAGAGGCGGTCAGCACTCGTTTTAAAAAATGATGTCTTCTCATTTCACTTACCTTATCCTTTCCTGATTTTCGTTTTCTGCCTCACAGCATAACATCCAAATCTATAATTTATCTCTAAGGAATCTCTATCCTTTCTTTAAATACGGCAGTATTTTTACAGATTATTTAGAGGATTCTGTGGTATCATAAAATTGTTATTGTAAGTACAGTATGGAGGAAATTCATGAGAATATTGCTGATTGAAGATGATGTTTCCCTCTGCCGCTCTGTCCGGCTTTCTCTGGAACAGCAGGGATTTAAGGTCACGGTCTGCCATGACGGCGAGGAGGGATTATTCTATATTTTAGAAAACGCCCACGATCTGGTGCTTTTGGACCGGATGCTTCCCGGGATGAGCGGCACTCAGGTGCTGCAAAAAGCGAGACAGCAGCATTGCACTGTCCCTGTCATCTTTCTGACTGCCTTGGGCAGTCTGGAAGAGCGCATCACCGGGCTGGACTGCGGAGCAGACGATTATATTGTTAAGCCGTTTGCACTTGAAGAATTGATGGCGAGAATACGCTGTGTCTGCCGTCGTCCGCCCAGATTAAATGAAACAAATCGACTGTCGTTTGGCGACCTTACGTTTGACTCAGACCAAAGTCTCCTATCCTGCGGTACAAAAAACTGTACACTGTCCCGCCGGGAAGGAGAACTTCTGGCCCTGTTTTTGAAAAATGCCAGGCAGACACTGCCGCGCTCTGTCATCCTCACCCGGGTGTGGGGCATGGATGCTGAAGTTGAAAGCGGCAATCTGGACAATTACATTCACTTTTTGCGCCGCAGGCTGAAATCAGTAGACAGTCAGGTTCAGTTAAAAACGATACGCGGTATCGGATATCAACTGTATTGACATAGGTGATCGCGAAATTTTCAAATTATATTGATAAGGGAAAGGAAGACTTTTATGTTTCATAAACTTCGAATTCAACTGACTGTGCTGTGCGTCGTTGTCACCGCATTGGTGTTGACCATACTCACGCTTCTCTGTCTCTATATTTCCGAGACGGGAGCCCGCAGCCAGGAGGAGGCTTCGCTACAGTCTAATCTTAACACCCTGTATCAGAATCTGCAGCAGCAAAGTTCCATCTCCCACACCTGGATCCGCCAGACAGAATACAACTACCAGATTTCCCTACGCATTTGGGATAATGGAACTCCTCTGCTTTTCCAGACCTTCTCCGAAGATGAAGATACGAAAGAACTGTTGGACCTGGCAGCTCAATCGGCTGCTTCTGATCACAATATCTATCTGGAAACCGCCGCCGCCCCCAAATCCTATATTTATCACAAAGAATTTACTATCACCGGTAAAAACGGGGAAAAGACGGACGCGTCTGCGGCATTAATTCCGCGCTATGACAAGACACTGAGCGTTCTGGCTATTCATCCCCTGACACAGCTCCAGAGCCGTATTCGCACTTTTCGCAGGATTTTTCTGTTGGCGGATCTGGCCGCACTGACAGTGCTTACAATATTTTTCTGGTTTTTCGTTGATCGGATGCTAAAACCTCTGCAGGAGAACCGCATCAAGCAAACCCGCTTTGTAGCCTCTGCTTCCCACGAGCTCCGTTCCCCGTTAACGGTGATCCTGAGCAATGTGGACGCAGTAAAAAACGGAAGCATGGAACCCGACCGGCAATTTCTGGACACCCTAGCTGATGAAGGGAAACGAATGGCCCACCTTATCAGTGACATGCTGCAGCTTGCCAGCGCAGACAATCACAGTTGGAGCATGCAGCTTTCCGAAACGGAACTGGACACTCTGGTCCTGCAAGTCTGGGAAGCCTTCGAACCATTGGCCCGGGCCAGGAGGCTGCAGTGGGAAATCTCCCTCCCGGAAGAAACCATTCCTCACTGTCTCTGCGACGAAGAACGGATCCGGCAGCTTTTTTCTATTCTAATCGACAATGCGTTCTGTTATACGCAGGAGGGAGGACGCGTCCGCCTTTCTCTGGAATACTCCTCCTGTTTTCGCATGACCGTCTCCGATAACGGCCCCGGTATTCCGGACGATCAGAAAGCGGCTGTCTTCGAGCGCTTCTACTGTGTGGATTCTTCCCATAAAAATAAAGCCCATTTCGGGCTTGGTCTGTGTATCGCGCAGGAAATAGTGAAACTTCATAAAGGACAGCTCCTGCTCTCGGACACGCCGGGAGGAGGGGCCACCTTTACAGTCATTTTGCCGCTTTCCTCCGTTCGCTCAGCAAATCCCCAAGGGAGCTGAATACAATTGATAAAACAATAAAAATTGCGCCATACAGCACATTGATCTTCATGGTTTCCCCCAAAACGAGAGCTGCAATGACACAACTGGTAATAGGTTCCAGCATACTTCCAAACCCTGCATTGGTGGCCCCGATAATTTTTACCGCATAGCAGGTCAGCAGATATCCTGATGAATTTACCACCGCAGTAATAATATCGCAGAGAAGAACCGTAGTATTCAGCGGAAGCATAAAAGTACCGTTCATCCAGGAAAAGATGGCGGCAGACACGGCGCCGAAGAAGGCCATGTACAGAACCACAGTCAAACTCTCCACTTCCCCCAGAGAGGTCGTTTGTATCAGCACCGGATATACGGCGTAGAACACTCCGGTCAGAATGGCTGCCACTATCCCAACAACAGTTCCGGAACTAATGGTTCCATTAATTAAGATCAGCCCCGCCAGAGAGCAGACAATTGCCAAGAATCGTGGTCTCCGCCACCGGAAGATAACTGTAAGCCACCATGAACATATAATTGGAGAGGAATACCGCCACTGCTCCGCAGGTAATACATAGGAGCATTTGCTTTTTCTCGATACGGCGGAATGGGTTCTTCCGTCTGACACCGCAAATAGACAAATAATATACAATACTGATCAATTCAATCCACAGAGAATTGCAGGATTCTGACATACCTTCCAGCCTGGCAATGCGGCCGGTGGTATATCCACATCCAAACAAAACGGAGGCGGCAATGACAGCCAGTATTCCCAGTATTTTTCGGGGCTTCATTTCTATATTTTCTGTCATAAATATTGAGGCATTTTTAACGTTATGGAACTGCCTCCACGCTCCTTTCTAACTAGCGAAAAGAAGCCGTTCCATTCGCTGACCTTTGGATAAGCGAACCAAACGGCTTCTCTCTAAATCCCGCACTATTTTGTCTCAGTCTCAGTCTCTGCAGTTTCCTCGGTTACTGCTTCTGTCTCGGTCTGTGCTGCTTCTGTCACTTCTTCGGCCACAACCTCTGAAGTACCCTCTGTAATTTCTTCCGAAATGTTCTCTGTTATATTTTCGGCAGCTGTCTCAGAAACGCTCTCTGTAACTTCTTCCGAAACTACTTCGGTTTCTTCCTCAGTTTCTGCTGCAAATTCTATGTCAAATAACAACTGGGCATAAAGCGCCTCATCAATATTAAACTCTACACTTTCCTTCCACTCATCATACAATGCGTTGATGGCTTCCTCTTTTCGCTGCTTTACGATTTCTTCTTTCTTCGCTTCAGTAGCATCCTCGTCAAATGCGTCCACTACATAAAGGACGTAATAAGAACCGCCGGCTTCTACCACTTCATTTACCAGCGTGTTGTCCTCCAGCCCCTCTGTAGCGTTAATGATGGACCCATCCGGATAACTGTCATCCGCACCAAAAGAATAGGAAGAATAAGTGCTGTCCGCGTCATTTTCCGTCACTTCCGTGGCTGCTTCCTGAAACTCATCGGCAGTTTCCACATCTTTTACTGTTTCCAGGAAGGCTTCTGCTCTGCCCTTTGCTTCCTCTTTGGCGGCGATAGTGGCTTCATCCTCTGTTTCTGTCTCAGTTTCCACCTCTTCTGTAGCTGCTTCGGTCACGGCCTCGGTATTAGCCTCGGAAGCGCTCTCTACAGCGGTTTCCTCTTCTGTATCCGTTTCTGTCACTGCTTCAGTGTCAGCAGCGCCGGTCTTTGCAGTATCTTCCTCTGTGATGACAGCTTCGGAAGTCTGTTCCTCGGTCAGGTTTTCC